>JAFAHI010000151.1 GCA_019237325.1 Verrucomicrobiota bacterium
CCGACTCTGGGATCTCCTCTAAAAGCCTTGGTTAGCGCCTCCCCGGCGCGGACGTGTCCAGTCCCCGCGCTGGTGGACATGATAAGAACCCGTTTCTTCATCATTTCTTAGACACCGGTTCCCGCGCTAGTCGATGGGGTAGAGACCTGTGATTGGTCTATTTTCACTTCAACCCAATCCACTGTTTTCTTCAAGGTAACGTTTATACTTGTCCTCCGCAGCCAGGCATCTTGCGCTCTATGAGCTACAGCGCGCCCGTCACAATAAAGCCGCGCTAAAGCGAAGCAACGGCGGGATGGCGAAGGAGGAAACTTGAGATTCATCTCTTTACTTAACATCCCTACTCGCACTCGGGACCGTTTCCATGCTCAACGCCGAATCCACAAATTGTTCAAAATCAGTCTGCAACTTTTTGCGAGAAGCGCTTTCCAGATAGACCATGTGTCCGGAGCCATAGAAGCTGAGGGTGACATTGTTCCGGACTGCGGGGTCGAGGTTCATGGTATGCACCACGCTTTCGGCCGCAAAATACGGCGTCGCTAGATCATAATAACCACAACAAACCATGACCTTAAGATAACGATTCCGGTTCATGGCTTTTTTCAAGTCCTCGGCCACGTCTAAGTACTTGTTCCGAGAGAAAAGCCAGGGGTGCACCTCGGCGACGCGCTCGTATGGCAACTCGCTTTCGTATTTTAGGTCCTGCCGCACATAAGTATAGAAGGCAGACGTAAATGGAGCGTCTACAGCTTCATCGCTCGGATCTGAATCTTCGCGATCGGTTCCCGGATAGCTCCGAATGCCCGTATATCGGCTGTCGTATCGGCCCAGCGACCGGTTTTGATCGCGCAAAAGATCGTTGAAAAACAAGTTATCTGGTTCCCGCAGACTGAGTTGCAGGAATCGCTGTTGGGTCAATCCGGTAAACCGTGCTAGTTGAGCGGCGACGGCATTTTTTTCGTCCGAAGAAAGCCGGTCTCCTCTGGATAGTGCCCGTTCGTAATCATTCTCCGCAAATTGTTCCACCTTGGAGAGAAGGTCTGGGAGAGTGAGCTGTTGGAGGTCAGGAGAAAGCTTTTTGTGGTACCAGGCGGCCGAGGCGTACGACGGCAAGAATAGAGGGTACGGTTGGTCGTTACCCGAGCTGAAATCGATCGCCTGAAAATTCAGCACAGAACTGATCAACACGATCCCGTTGAGATAAAGACCATAACGGCTCTCCAAATAGTTGCTGAGTCCTGCTGCCCTAGTTGTTCCGTAGCTTTCACCCGCAATAAATTTTGGGGATGACCATCGCCCGTACTTGGTTGTCCAGAGGCGAATGAAGTCCCCCATACTTTGGATGTCCTCCTTATAACCCCAGAATTGCTTCGCATCTTCACCCGGCGCCGGACGGCTATAACCGGTGCCCACGGGATCAATAAATACCAAGTCCGTTTTCGGAAGCCAGGTACTCTCGTTATCCACGAGCTTGCTAGGTGGAGGCAGCGCTTCTCCAGAATCGGTGAGTTGAGCCCGGCGCGGACCCAGTCCGCCCAGGTGCAGCCAAACAGAGGACGACCCAGGTCCGCCATTGAACGCGAAGGTCAACGGCCGGGCTGCCGGATCGCCGACGTCTTCTGCGACATACGCGACAAAGAACACCTGGGCTTTCGGTTTACCTTTGGTGGGATCAACCGGTTTTTCGTCCTTCTTCGGCTCGGAGGTCGCTTCAGGCTCCGCGTCTTCGCTCTCTTCCGTCGCCTCCTCCTGCGCTTTGTTTTGTTCCTCTACGGTGTCTCTGAGCACCAAATACCCCGTGATGGCCTTATATCTCAGCCTTTTTCCGTCCGGGAGAGTCAGGCTGTGTTCGGTTACAACTGGCGGCGGCGGCTCAATCTCAGATGGCTTTTCAGCTTTGGCCGGGGGATTTGGCTTGGGAGATTCTGAAGGGGATGGCTTAGGGGCTTGCCCCAGGAGCATCGTGCCGCTCATCAACAAAATCAGCAAGGCCGCCGGCTCACGCAAAGAAATTTGGCGCATAGTTGTGCCTTTGCCATTTAGCCGAAACTGACGGATAGGCAATCGCTGCTATAAATATCTGACTCCTGCGGAGCCTTTCTCACCGGCCCATCAGCGAATAGTAAATAGCGAATAGCAAATGCGGTTTGCACCGCCGAGGGCCGTTCGCGGACCAATTTGCTATCTGCTATTTTCTATTTGCTATTATGAACGAGCCTCAGGCATGTGAATTGCGGCTGCTCGAAACCGCGCTCTACCTTGATAATGTCGGACTGGAAGCGCGATTTTATCAGGATCTCTTTGGCTTTCGATTGTTGAGCGGAAGCACCGAACGGGAGGCAACTTTTGTCGCTTTAGAGGTACCGGGACAAGCGGCCTTGCTGTTTTTCAAGAAGGGAGCAAATGCCCAACCGGTGGATACCGGACGGGGCATGATCCCTCCCCACGGCGGTGAAGGGAGCTTGCACCTGGCGTTCGCTATCCCGACCGACTCGTACCAATCGTGGAAAACGAAACTCATAGCCCGAAATATCAAAGTCGAAAGTGAAGTCCATTGGCCGCGCGGCGGGCGCAGCCTCTATTTTCGAGATCCGGAAGGAAACCTGGTCGAATTGGCAACTCCCGGACTGTGGGCCTTTCAATCGCCTCAGGCTCCTCCGGAATAGCAAATAGCAAATAGCAGATAGCAAAATCCCCGCGGACCAAAGCGCTTTCGCAATTCAGGGCCCCATTTGCTATCTGCCATTTGCTATTCCGAACGCGCATCTGGCGAGTTCGGCTGTTTGGTGGGTTGACGCTTCGGTTTGACCGATTAGAATACCGAGACAGTAGGGTTATGATTGAGGTTTGTCGCCGGTGACTATGGATTCAGGTTCTCCCGACGCATCCGCGGTTGATGTCGCCATCATTGGGGCGGGCTTTTGCGGCTCGATGGTCGCGGTCAATCTGTTACGCAAAGCGAAACAGCATGTCGATGTTGCATTGATTGAACGCTCGGGATCGTTTGGGCGAGGGTTGGCCTACGGCACCACGGATCGTTCTCATCTTTTGAACGTCTCTGCAGCGAAGATGGGAGCGTTCCCGGATGACCACGAGCATTTTTATCGCTGGGCATGCGAGAATCCCGACGAGTTGAGGCGGCACGGTGTCAATGCGGTGGAATCGCACTCATTTTTACCGCGAGTTGTCTATGGCAAATATATCGCCCAACTGCTTGATCAAGTGAACGGCGCGCGCGGCTCTCTTCGGCGAATCACGGCTGAGGCGATCGATGTGGCGCCGCAGGCCAACGGCCGACTCCGGGTCAAGCTTCGGAACGCCCCTGCTCTTATTGCGCAGCACGTGGTCTTGGCGCTAGGAAACTTTCCTCCGGGTGATCCAAAACTGCGAGATCAGCGTTTTCACCGGATCGAGCGCTACTTGGAGAATCCCTGGTCAGAGGAGACCAGAAAGAAATTGGCAGAGCCAGGTGATGTCCTGATTCTTGGCTCCGGACTGACAGGGCTCGACCTGCTACTGAGCTTGGCGCCATTGAAAAGCCAAGGAACAATTCACGTCTTATCCCGGCGAGGACTTTTCCCGAGACCACATCGCATCGTTAAACCTTCCTCATCCTTTTTGGATGCGAACTCGCTGCCGAAAACGGCCCGGCAGGCCTGCCGCTTGATCCGAGTGCAAGTTGAACAGGCTGAAGCCAGAGGAATCGATTGGCGAGCAGTGATTGATTCCATCCGCCCTTACTCCCAGCAAATCTGGCAACAATGGCCCATAGAGGAACGCCGTCGATTTCTGCGTCACGTAAAAGCGTTTTGGGAGTCGCATCGGCACCGAGCCGCTCCCGAAGTGCTGGAACTAAAGTTTCAGCTCGAAAAAGCAGGACGCCTCCGGTGTCATAGAGGACGTATCTTTTCCATCTCTCCCGAAAAAGACTTTCTTTTGGTCCAATTTCGAGATTCGAATGCGCATTTGGAGAAAGAGCTTCGAGTCGGTTACGTCGTCAACTGCACCGGGCCGGAATGTAACTACCACAAATTGAAGGATCCCTTGGTGGTCCAGTTATTCAGCCGGGGCATTATCGTCCCGGATTCTTTATTTTTGGGCCTCGACGTTGGTTTAGGCGGCACCGTTCTGAACCTGCAAGGCGAACGTGTGAGCCATCTGCATACCCTCGGCAGCCCACAGAAAGGGATCCTGTTCGAAACCACTGCCGTCCCCGAATTAAGAGTACAAGCCGCCGAATTGGCCGGCCGAATCCTCTACCAGCTCGAACACCGGCGGAAAAGCCACACGCTCGATCAGTCGGAACACACTGCCGTGGCGTTCCAGATCTGAAGCGAAACGGCGAATGGGCGAAAGGGCGCACCGGCGAAAGGGAGACACGCGACAGGAGGTGGAGCCGCGTTATTTACGTGCCGGTTCTCGTGGTGGTGGTACGGATGGGACCTATGGGACCCTTGGGACTAATAGGTCGCGCCCAACATAAGTCCCATTCGGGAAACGCCGTGAAGATAGGAATAGCCGCGAAAAAGCGCATAAACAGGAAACGGCTAAGGTTTAACCAACGGACGGCAGAAAGCGGGACACCCGGCGCAAAGATCACCTGAAATTCTTCTGCGCTTTTTGTGCCTTTTTGCAGTTATTTTCTCCTGCGTTTCAGCGTCACCCGGCGCTTTCTTTCGCCCCTACCCTTCTTTCGCCGATTCGCCCTTTCGCCCACTCGCCGTTTCGCTCCGGGTCCCGCGCGGTCCGAAGAACTTCATGATGACAGAGAAGAACACGGGCGTGAGAAAGATCCCAAAGAAAGTCACACCAATCATCCCGGCAAATACCGCGGTTCCCAGGGCTTGGCGTGTCTCGGCGCCTGGTCCTTTCGCGACTGCCAACGGCAACACCCCGAGGGTGAACGCAAATGACGTCATCAAGATCGGCCGGAGACGCAAACGGGCGGCATCGGCTGCAGCGGTGAACCGATCTTGCCCGCGCGCTACTTCGTCCCGGGCAAACTCGACAATTAAAATAGCGTTCTTACAGGCTAACCCTACTAACACAACGAACCCGATCTGCGTGAAAATGTTGTTATCCATCGCGCGGATGAACACACCCGTAATCGCGGCTAGCAAACACATCGGCACGATCAGAATAATCGAGGCGGGCAACGCCCAGCTTTCGTATAACGCAGCGAGCACCAGAAATACGAACACCACGCAGAGTGGAAAAATATAAACAGCGCTGTTTCCCGCTAAAATTTCTTGAAGCGACAACTGTGTCCATTCAAAGCCGAACTGAGGGGGAAGTGTATCCCGGCAAATCTGCTCCATCATTTGGATAGCTTGTCCGGAGCTGATACCGGGCAGCGTGGCGCCACTGATGTCCGCGGATGGATAAAGGTTGTAATGCATGACTTTATCCGGACCAGATATTTCGCGAATGCTTAGTAATGTCCCCAGCGGCACCATATCGCCCGAATTATTTCGCGTATAAAGCTGGCGGATGTTACCGAGGCTATTTCTAAAATCGGGAAGAGCTTGCGCGTTTACCTGGTAAACTCGACCCAAGTAATTGAAATCATTAATGTAGGTTGAACCGAGATAGGTCTGGAGCGTCGAAAAAACGGAGTTAACCGGAACGTTTAACGTCTCTGTCTTCTTTCGATCAATATCGAGATAGATCTGCGGAACGTTGTACCGGTAACTGGTGAACAGCCCAACTAACCCGCGTTGTTGGCTGGCTTTAGCGATGACCGCATTCGTCGCGTCGTAAAGCTGAGACAGCCCCGCCGAACGCCGGTCTTCTATCTCCAGGTTAAACCCGCCGGCGTTCCCCACACCCCGAACCGGCGGCGGCGGAAATGCCAATACAAAAGCGTCCGTAATCTGGTTCACGTTCCTGCGCACCGCCCCCAGTATTGCGTCCATGGAACGGGCAGGGTCATTCTCGCGTTCTTCGAAAGGTTTCAGCGTTGCGAACACGGTGCCGGAATTTGAGCGGGTTGTACCGTCCAAACCCGAAAACCCACCGATCTCGACGGCATGATCCACTCCGGGGATCTTGAGTACGATATTCGAGAGCTGTTCCAAGACCGCGTCAGTTCGCGGTAACGACGCGCCGTCCGGCAATTGCGCGAGAATAATCAGGTAACCCTGGTCTTGGGTAGGGATGAACCCGCCCGGTACGGTCTTGAACTGATATCCGGTTAAAAATAAGAGGCCGGCGTAAACGACCAATACGACCGCGGACAGGCGCAACAGCCGGTTTACCACCCGAGTATACCCGCTTGTCGTGGCCGAAAACACGCGGTTAAACCCGCGAAAAAACCAGCCGATCACGAAATCCAAAAATCGAGTAAATAGATCCTTCTTTGCCCCTTTTCCTTTCAGAAGCAATGCCGCCATCGCCGGGCTCAAGGTTAAAGAATTGAAGGCCGAGATCACGGTGGATACCGCGATGGTTAACGCGAACTGACGATAGAATTGACCCGTGATACCGCTCACGAACGCCGTTGGGATAAAGACTGCGCTCAAAACGATGGCAATGGCCACTACGGCCCCGCCAACTTCATCCATCGCTTTGTGCGCCGCTTCCTCGGGTTCCAACCCTTCCTCAATGTTTCGTTCTACGTTCTCGACGACCACAATCGCGTCATCGACGACGATACCGATAGCCAATACCAGACCGAACAGGGAAAGGTTGTTAAGGGAAAACCCGAGTGCCAACATGACGGCAAAAGTCCC
>JAFAHI010000338.1 GCA_019237325.1 Verrucomicrobiota bacterium
ACGCATGTGACAAAATTATCGCACAAATTGTTAAAATGATTGATCAGGCTGACAAATGGGTGATCAAAGTTCCTTCAAAAGTGCGACGGCGAGCGTAGCGACAAACAGTCAATCGCCGGTGCGCCCATTCGCCCATTCGCCGTTTCGGAAAAAATGCCGCGCGACCTGATCATCGTTAATTGCAAGCAGCTAGTCACACTCGCCGGCCCCTCCGTTCCTCGGGTCGGTCATGACTTGAATAACCTCGGGATTATCCAAGACGGAGCGCTGTGGGCGAGGGACGGAAAAATTGAACGAGTCGGAACCTGGGATGAAATCAAGACGGTTGCACCAACCGATGCCGATACTATCGACGCTGAGGACCGTATCGTGTTGCCCGGCTTTGTCGATGCGCACACGCACCTGGTATTTGGCGGCTCGCGAGCGGGTGAGTTTGAGCGGCGCGCCTTGGGTGAATCTTATCAGTCGATTGCGGCTTCAGGCGGCGGGATTCGATCGACCGTTCGTCAAACCCGGGCGGCCACTGAGCTTGAGCTTTTGATCAGCGCCAAAAGACGGGCACACTGGCTACTCAGAAACGGCACGACTACTGCCGAAATAAAATCGGGTTACGGCTTGGCATTGGAGCACGAGGCAAAAATGCTGCGTATTGCCAGATCTTTGGGAGAGACCGGTACCTTGCGAGTGGTCGGCACCTTCCTGGGAGCACATGAATTTCCGGACGAGTTTCGTGATCGGCGGGAAGAGTACGTCGAACTTCTGATCAACGAAATGTTGCCTGCAATCGCGAATGAGCGATTGGCGGAATACGCGGATATATTTTGTGAACCGCATCTCTTTAATACGGAAATCGCGTACCGAATTATGATCGCAGCATCCAATCTCGGGTTCGGTTTACGAATGCATGTGGACCAGCTGAATTCATCGGGCGGAGCGCAGCTTGCGGCCCGATTGAAGGCTGCTACGGCGGATCATCTCGAGCAGACGGACGAGCCCGGTATGATGGCGCTACGCGACGCCGGCGTTCAACCGGTCTTATTACCAGCTTCAGTTTACGCTCTTGGATTACAACGGTATCCCGCTGCCCGGCGAATGGTTGAATTGGGTCTGCCTATAGTTCTGGCGACGGACTTAAACCCGGGCTCATCGCCGACGCCGTCAATCCCGATGGTGCTTTCGTTAGCGGTAACTCAGATGAAGCTTTCGGTCGCGGAAGCGATCAGCGCGGTAACCGTCAATGCAGCGTATAGCCTGAAACGCGCCCATGAAATTGGGTCTCTGGAGCCAGGCAAGTACGCAGACTTCGTGATCCACGATTGCGACGATTATCGAGAGCTGGCGTATTACTTCGGCGTCGAACCCGCGCGTCAGGTCTTCATCGCGGGTGAGTCCGTGTATGAGCGTTAAGGAGAAGGAGCCAGTGACGTCGCTAGAAAAATCAATGCCAACCTTTGTGTACTCTGTGTCTCTGTGGTGAAATTCTACGCGAATGAGTGAGAACGCAGAACGTGGCTGGTTGCCGGACTTCCTGCTGATAAACGGTGAAATAAAAAGCGGGACGGCGTTTTTTGTGGATGAATCCGGAATCATTACCCGGTTGTCTCAAGCGCCGGCTGATGTGGGAAGGGCGCAGCGTCTAAAAGGACGGGCGGTTTTACCGGGCTTGGTGAACGTCCATTCCCATACCTTCCAACGGGTCATTCGTGGACGGACCGAGTGGCGGAACCAGGGTCAACGGGACACATTCTGGACTTGGCGGGAAAAGATGTATGACGCGGCAACGCGATTAACCCCGGAACAGATTTATCAAGCCGCCAAAGCCGCCTTCTTGGAAATGCTGCTTTCCGGAATAACTACCGTCGGTGAATTTCACTATTTGCATCATCAAGCGGACGGTGATCGTTACTCCGATCCTAACTTGATCGGCAAACTGGTTATTCAAGCAGCCAGGGAGGTCGGTTTGCGAATCGTGCTATTACGCACGGCTTACTTGCGCGCCGGTTATGGAAAAGCGCCGAATCCTGGGCAAACCCGATTTATTACCGGAGACGCAGCCACCTTCATTTCCGATACCGAAGAACTGTCGGGGTGGGTGAAAAAATTCCGTTTTCGCGGTGAAGCAGAGGTTGGGGTGGCGCCTCATAGTGTTCGTGCAGTCACCCGGGATTATCTTCTTGAGATCGCTGACTATGCTCGGCAGCAAGAGCTTTGCCTGCATATGCACGTATCGGAACAGCCGGGTGAAAACGAAGCTTGTATCCAAGAATATGGAGCTTCACCGGTTACCTGGTTAGAGCGAATGGGTTTGTTAGGCCCGCGGTTTACGGCGGTGCATGCGATCCATATCAGTGAGGCAGAGGCTGGTTTCCTGGCGGATTCAGGTAGTTCAATCTGCGCCTGTCCAACTTCGGAACGAAATCTGGCGGATGGCGCCGTGCGTGCCGATTGGCTTTTGGCTCGCGGGGCAAATATCTGTTTGGGGAGCGACAGCCAAATCCAGATCGATCTTTTGGAGGACGCTCGACTGTTGGAGTATGACTTGCGCATGCAGCAGCTCGAGCGGGTGGTGTTGGATCCGGCGGCGCCTGGCCGGGAAAGGCTGAGTCAGACGCTTTACCAGACCGCATCCAAATCGGGCGCGAAATCACTTCGCCAAAACGTAGGTGAACTGTCTGTCGGTAAGCCGGCTGACTTTGTGGGGATCGATCTTGATGATCTCAGCGTCGCAGGCGCTAGCCGAGAGATGTTGCTGGCGAACGTGGTGTTTTCGTTGGAACGGACGGCAGTGAAGGATGTGTATGTCGGAGGACGGTGCGTGGTAAGGGATGGCCGGCATCCGCTTCAGGAAAGTATTACGGCAGAGTTCAAGAGGGTGCAAAGGGAGTTTTGGGGGTGAATAAGCCGATGGGCGTGGTGACGAATGGGACGTATGGGACTAATCGTGCTCGAATGCGTGGCGTGTAGACAGGACAATACTGCGTCTTTTTCGTCGTGGGCAAGCGAGTCGAAGCTTAGTGGCACACCTCTGACCCACGTTCGGGCACGAGGACGAGCAGGATATTAATCAGCAAGACAGCAGACTCAGATAGCCGTGCCAATGCTGGAACATGAGTCCTATCGCCGTGTTCACAAGAGTTCGGATGCCGTAACCGACGAGAAAGGAGAGAGGCACTGCGGAGCAGGCGAAACTGCAGCTAGCTAACTTGCGTGCGAGCACGAGGTGGTGCGATTCGATCTTCATAGGTTGTCCCTTTCAATCCCTCCGCCAAATTGCCAGTGTTCGTCGCTGTACTAAGAAAATCAGGCCGGCGAGGTTTCAATCTTTTTTCGGGATAGACGCCGGTTTGCCACTCGATTGCAGGCTCACTTCGCTTACAGCTCCGCGGAATGACAAATTACAGATGACAAATGACAGTTTGGCTGCAGTGACACGCCGCACGAGGTACAGGAATTTGTCATTTGTTATCTGTCATTTGTCATATCCGAGCATAAGGCGAGGATGTAGACATGGGCGATTCTGCCAGCGTCACCGAGATTTTACTGGATCTGATAGCGATCCCTTCGGTTTCATCGGCTTCAAATCGGGCGATGATTGACTATGCGCGCCAATGGCTAACTCCGAACCGATGGGCTATCCGAACGTTTCCATACGCTGATCCCAATGGGATTGAGAAAATAAACCTGGTCGCGGTGCCAAGGAGATTTCTTCAGCACGGCCTGCCCGACGAAGCCTCTGCTTCGCCGGCGGGCGACTCTGTCGCGAAGCGAAGTCAGGAGGCCGATGTTCCCATCGTCGAGTTAGCCCTGGTTTGCCATACCGATACCGTTCCATATCCGGACGATTGGCCGGAAGCCGTGCACCCAAAGGTGATGAACGGACGGGTTTACGGAAGGGGCGCGTGTGACGTAAAGGGGTTCCTGGCATGTATTTTGGCAGCAGTAGCGGACCCTGAGGTATCGGAGCAATCGCTCGCGGTGGTTCTTACCGCGGACGAAGAAATCGGCTGCGTGGGTGCAAAGCGGTTGCTTGGAGAAAAGCGATTCCACGCCCGCAATGCTGTAGTGGGTGAGCCGACCCAGTTGCACCCGGTTGTCGCAGGAAAGGGCTACGCATTGGGAGAAATTGTGGTGCGAGGTAAAGCGGCCCATAGCGCTTTTCCGCAAGCCGGTCGATCAGCAATTCTTGATGCAGCCACCCTCATTGACTCCATCCGCAACATAGGACTCCGAGCTGCAACGGAACGCCATGAACGGTTTGATCCACCCTTCACGACTGTCAATATCGGGACCATCTCGGGAGGGACTGCGAAAAATGTTGTACCAGCCGAATGCCGATTTTTGGTGGAATGGAGGCCGGTGCCAGGACAGAACGAGCGCTGGATCGCTGATCTTATTGGCGAGGAGCTGGCTCGAGCACAAGGAGAGGATCCTGGACTACAAGCGACTTTTCAGCCGATTCGGATCGACGCGGGGTTTGAAACCGACCCGCAAAGCAAATTGGTGGGGGAACTTGAAGGCTTAAGTGGTAACGCTGCGATGGCGGTGGCGTTTGGCACCGAGGCGCCTTATCTGAAAAAGCTCGGCGCCGAGACCGTAGTTTTCGGTCCCGGCGATATGAAGACGGCGCATTCTGTGGAGGAGAATGTGCCGGTCGAGGAATTGGAGCGGTGTGTGGAGATACTGAAGGGGCTGGCTTACAGCCTTGCCAAAAATGACAAATGACAGATGACAAATGACAGATTTGCCGCAGCCGCACGCCGGGGTGAGCCACAGGAATTTGTTATCTGTCATTTGTCATGAGCTGAGCATCCGGCGATGCTCTTACGGTCGTCCGCCGAAGCTGGCGTAGTCGTCTAGGTCGAGCACATCAAACCAGGTAATGATGTCCTCCCGGTCGGGGGCGACTTTTTTGACCATTTCACTGAAGTATTCTCGGCTTTCGTTATCGGATGGGCTTCTCTGAAGTTGGTACTGAGACCATTGATAGATTTCGAAGTCGGTCCGCTTGGTATTCGCCTGGATCCAGGCCAGCACTTCGGAATCCGATTTTCCGTCCTTCAATAGTTTCAGAATATCATCAGCGTTGACGGCGAGGAAGGCGGTTAAGCGCTGATCGAGAGGGCAATTGAAGTGGTATTCTCCGACAGTACCGGCCAAATGGGCGCGGCCTTTGTCGAGCATACGTGGTAGCATGACTAATCCGCCCAGTTTGACTCTGGGGCTACGAGGAGGGCGTTGGGTGAGATCGGTAGCATTCATTTCAAAGAAACTGAACGACGACCGACAGGTTCGTCAACTGCCGGCAAGGATTAGCATTCCTGGCCCCAAAGGCAGGCGCCTGTGGGACCAGGAATGCTCTTGCATGCTGGATAGGCAAACCGCTATTAAAGTGGGGTGTGTGTCCCCGCTTTAGTCCACTCATCGTTGTAGCGTCGATTCTGTTCGGCCAATCTGTGTGGGCCGATTCTTTTGTTTTCGATCCGACAACCAATGGACGGGTTCCGCTTCCCTCTTGGTTGCCTGATCGACCCGTGGCAATCGCTAGCAATCACGCTGAACTAGCCTTTAAGGTTATTCCAGTAGCCGATGATGACGACTTGGCCTTAACCGTCGTTTTCGTCGAAGAGATCGGCGGGTATCTCAGCGTTTATTGGCAGCCTGAAGGCGGTTCGAGGCAGCTAATCTGCGCTAATCTGTTTGAAAATATCTCGTTACCGAATCAGCGAACGATCCTGATCAACCGGCCAACTTTAGGTGGTCCCGGAAAATTGATTCTGTCGTCCAGCTCTGCCGTATTGAACATCAAGCGAGTCCGTCTTGATTGGGCGCGTCCGGGTGTGGTCCGTTTGAACGATTCGATGCCGAACGGCGCTTTAATCACGTCTGGAGGTAAGATTTACGCACCGGAAGAAGTGGATGGGAGCCCGCTTACTCCGGTCGCAGACCGATGGGATGGTAACGTCTATACCACTTCGGTCACGGAAAACGCGGAACGGATCGAACAGGGCGTGCGATACCCGGTATCCATTCCCAGAGCGGTTCGCCGGGTTCGGTTGGAGGTCTTAGTCAATGGGTTGCCATTAACCAGTTCGGTTAAACTTTGGCTCAACGGCGCGCAGATTGGCACGCTGGCGATGGAGATTCCGGAACTGACCGATCCCGGCTATTTTCATAGCCGGTCGCGAGGAGATCATTATACCGGGTGGCGGAAGGGTGTTTTTCTGCTTTCTGCCCACCAAGTGAAGAAAGGGGACAACCTGTTTCAGTTTCAAGGTCCGGCGAATACGCCGCTAGCTATCCGAGACTTTTTACTGCAGATTCAATATGCCTCCGATTGACTTGAATAGTGGATGTACTAGCTTCGGGACCGGCCTTATGAAATGTAAAGTTGTCTCAAGTCGCAGGGCTAATTTCGCTGGGAATAATCGCGGGCGCGCAGGGTATACACTAATGGAGATAATGCTGGTGGTGGCGATCATCGCCGTGCTCGCGGGCGGTGTCATCATCAAGATGACCGGCATTTTGGATGTAACGAAAATTCAACGCGCGGAGCAGGATATTGCGAACATTTACAGTGCACTCAAGCTTTACGAAGCGCGTAACAATCAATTGCCAGAGCAAAGCCAAGGTTTGGAAGCGCTGGTAAGTCCTCCCACTACCGGGACGGCGCCTTCGAACTGGGTGAGGTTGATGGATAGCTTACCGGTTGATCCTTGGAACACTCCTTATCAATATCGGAACCCCGGCAAGAAAGATCCATCCGGGGTGGACGTCTACTCGCTCGGTCCACAACGCAAG
>JAFAHI010000498.1 GCA_019237325.1 Verrucomicrobiota bacterium
ACCTGAGCGCCGCTCGCGGCATCTACCAGAAAGCCGGTTTCCAGCTGGTCGCCACCGACAGTCACGAAGACTTCGGCCCGCGGGTCACGTCGGAGACCTGGGAACTATGGCTCTAGCTAGGGATCGATCTGGGCAAAAGGAGCAGAGTAAGCAGTAAGCAGTAAACGGTAAGCCAGTAATCAGTACGAGAGATTCACTCGGCGGCTTTGCCGCTTCTGATCTGCTTATTGCTTACGGCTTACTGTTTACTTTCCCGCCATCCCTCAGGCCGACCTCTCCGCACTCAGCCCACTACCATCACCTGCCTGATCGACTTCCCGTCTGCGAGGCGATCAAACGCTTCATTGAGTTCTTCCAGGCCTACGGTCTCGCTCAACAACTTGTTAATGGTGAGTTTGCCTTGCTGGTAGAGAGCGATGTACCTCGGGATATCTCGCATTGGCACGCAGGAGCCGACGTAACTCCCTTTCAGCGTCCTCTCCTCTGCTACCAATTGGGCCGGTGAAATCGACAATTGTTGCGTCGGATGCGGTAGGCTGGCCGTGACGGTGGTACCGCCTCTTCGGGTGACATCGTAAGCGAGCTTCAAGGCAGGCACCGAGCTCGCCATTTCAAATGAGAAATCCGCGCCGCCTCCGGTCAAATCGCGCACCTCAGAAACGGTATCTGCACCGGCCAGGACGGTGTGAGTTGCTCCAAGCCCGGCCGCGACCGTTAGCTTGCTCGGATTGGTATCGATCGCGACAATCTTTGCTGCGCCCACCGCGTTGGCCGCTAAGAGCGCACATAGGCCCACACCGCCAAGTCCCACCACCGCCACGTTGCAACCGGCGGACACTTTAGCCGTATTGACCACGGCTCCGACCCCCGTCATCACCGCACAACCGAAGAGCGCCGCCTCTTGGGCTGGCAAACTCTTATCCACCTTCACCGCAGACCGGCGAGAAACCACGGCGTACTCCGCAAACGCCGAGACACCCAAATGATGAAACAGCGGTTCTTTCGGACGGGATAACCGTTTAGCTCCAGACAAAAGCGTGCCGGTTAAATTGGCCTTAGCAGCTGGCTCGCATAAGCCGGGACGCCCTTCCATGCAAGGGACGCACGCCCCGCAGGACGGAACGAAGGACAGAACAACTTGATCTCCCGGTTTGAGGTCGGTAACCCCATAACCGCATTCGACGACTTCACCGGCTGCTTCATGGCCGAGCACCATTGGAACTGGTCTTGGCCGGTCCCCATTTATCACGGATAAATCTGAGTGACAGAGCCCGGTAGCCTTAATCCGAAGCAAAAGCTCCCCTGGCCCTGGTGGCTCCAAAGCAACGTCTTCGATGATTAAGGGTTTCGACTCAATGTACGGCCGGGAACGGCCCATTTCCTGGAGGACAGCGGCTTTCATGGAAGTAATCCGTGATCAATATGTCAGAATCAGACCGGAGCGGGCGAACAACAACTGATTAATGGTTACTGATTACTTCGTCTTCAGATCGCCAATCGGTCCGATTTCGGATAGAACCGGAGAGAATGACTTTCTCGCCCATAACTCTCGCCCTGATCGGCATTGCCTTCTCAGCGGTGATCTCAAATCTCGCGGCAGAGAATGAGCCACCCGTCGGTTATTCTCGAGTCTTACCGGCGGATTCAGCTACGGTCTGGTTGATTCGATCGCTCAGAGAATTGGAGCGCAGCAGAGATGAGTTCGCGGTCGATCCTCTCAATCGTCGTCCTCGATCCGAGCACGCGGCGTGATGCAGCGAGAACCGATGTAGCGCTTTAGACCTGCTTCCACGCGACTCCGACCGTGAAACGACCTCCCGAGGACGAGGACGACGATGAGTACGAGGGCGACTACGAAGCGCTTTGCGCGCCCCTACCGTTTGATGAATTGAGACGCCAAACTCAACGCTTCGGTTAGCAGCGCGCCTCCGTTTTGCCCTCCCAAGAAATTGCTGAGAACCGGGTTCTCCGCTTGCGAGTGCGACTGGTTCGTGCCGCCGGCCAAGAGCTTCATGATCACCGGTATCACGATTGGCAACGCACCGAGAATCACTTGCTGATCGAGGCCAGTTCTGCTTGCAATCTCGCCGATAATGCCGTTGAAACGGTCGGTGCCGAAAAGATTCTGCAATTCCTGCACCCCAACCCCTGGTTGAGACAGATTAGTCACCGTCTGCTGCGCAGCGGCTTGTCCCTGGGTTTGTTGCTGATTGTTTAGAACGTCCTGCAGATGAGGTCCTAATACATCGAGCATCGGCTTAACGTGTTGCTCCGTATCCTGTACGCCCGGGATCAGCTGAGTGAGGTTCAATAGTCCTTGCAGATCCGAATTGCTGCCGGCGTGCTGGGGGTTGGAGATAGAATCGACAATGGCCTGGAAAAGACTCATACGAGGTTCTTCTAGAGGGTCACGCGTGAGATCGCAAGTTCAGTAAACCGTAATCAGTCGGTCCGTAATCAGTTTAGGAGCTAGGAGGACGCGCGCCGGCCTGGCGCCCTAGTGGACGGAGTGGACACAGTGGATCTAGTGGATTCAGTGGATGGAAGCCGCAGCAGCAGATTGCCCGCGGGTCCACTGTGTCCACTCCGTCCACTCACTTTCCCCGCCAACCGCTCGGAGCGCCAAATAACCGATTAATTGTCCTCAGGTCCGCTTGCATCGGCAGCACTCCGCCTTTATAAAAAGTTTGGCGACCTCCCGGACGGTTCACTTTGCTTTGCGGCAAAACCGAAATCCGAGCGGGCGCGAAACACGAAAAATGCCGAGCCTGAATTGGTTAAAACGAAGTTTTTTGCTCATAGGCAAAACCGGGTGCTTATTTTGGGTCTTTTTCTTTTGGGCAGGCAGCACGCTCGGTCAGCAAACGACCAACCGATTTGAGAACGAGATCGAGCGACTCGAAGCGAAAATCTTTGATCCTCCTCCAGGCCCAATCGTTTTCTACGGCAGCTCTTCGTTTCGCCTTTGGAAGTCGTTGGAACAGGACTTTCGGTCTTATGAGGTACTGAACTGTGGCTTCGGCGGGGCTTGCCTCACCGACTGTGTTGCGTTCGCGCCTCGCCTGGTCCTCCCTCTTAAACCCTCTGCGGTCGTTATCTACGCTGGCGACAATGATCTCGCTTTGGGCGTCTCGGCCGAGCAAGCATTCGATTCTTTCTGCCAACTCTTTCATATTCTTCGGGACAGTTCAGACAAACCCTTCATCGCTTTTGTTTCGGTCAAGGCGTGTCCTGCCCGGATCCGGTTTCTGGCCAACATCCAACGGTATAACGCACTGGTCCGGGAGTTTATGATTCAACAACCCCGCTGCGATTTTATCGATTTGTATTCTGATCTACTCGGGCCGGACAAGAAGCCTCTATTCTCGCTCTATCAGAACGACCAGATTCATCTCAACACCAACGGCTATCAGATTTTGCGGCGAGATATCGCCCAATTCCTACGCGACGACTTCCCCAAACGCCTCGCTACTCAGTAGGTTCGCGGTTTACCGTTCGGAGCTGGCCGTTCACCGTCGGAGATCATTCTTTCGAACTATTCGATGAACATCGAATAAGGCCCACACGTCGTATTAGCTATATGCGTGTGCTATACTGTGGCCATTCCGAACGCCGACCACCAAACGCCAAGCGCCAAAGGGAACTCTTTTGTGACCAGTCTCCGGCTTCTGCGTCAGAGTGAGTACTGGGCTCCGAACTGTCGGTGGCAAAACGCAATTGAAACAAGGACTTTTACAACCTGACCTGCTAATTGAAGGTCTGAGCTACCAAGAAGCATCGGCTCAAGCGAGTTGGCACAAGACTTGCTTTATTCAATAGGCTTAATTGTTATGAAACGGATGGTAGAACTCGATGTTCTGCGGGGGTTTCTGCTGCTGATGATGGTGGTCAACCATTCACCCTCGCCGCTCAGACAGTTGACAGATCAACCGATTGGTTTCTTTTCGACCGCAGAACCGTTCGTCTTTATTTCGGCTCTGCTGGCTGGTCTCCTCTTCCAAAAGCGAAGAGAGAAACTGGGTTTCGCAGCCGCCCGGGCCGCTACGTTGCAGCGAGCCTTGAAGATTTATCGGGCCCACTTGATCACGCTATTTGTTGTATTCGCGATTGGAAGCCTGTTTCTGGCTTGGGTGCCAGGGATTCAGTATGAACTCAGCAAGTTCTTCGATTCTCCAACCTCGGCGGTTGCCGGCTCCGTGGCGCTCCTGTTTCAGCCTCCTCTGCTCGACATCTTGCCGATGTACGTGGTTTTCTCGCTGGTTACTCCACTGGCATTTTGGATTGCCGATCGAGTTGGTTGGAGGGCCGTGTTCGCTTCTAGTGCCAGCTTATGGGCTTTGTCGCAATTTAATGTGCGAGAGTTTCTCACCGCACCCATCCGCGACCAGGCATTTGTTCAGATTGGGCCCTTTGATCTGTTTTCGTGGCAATTCTTGTGGATCGTCGGTTTGATGTTCGGCCGTTCGCTTCAGATGGAAAAACCGATCTTTCGTTTCTCAAAACTTGCCAAAATCATCCTGCTTTCATTAGCGATTGGTTTTACCCTCAGCCGCTGGATCTCTGGTTACTTTAACGTGAATGCCAGCGAGACCTTCTGGTTCCTGGACAAGTGGCACCTCGGTCCGCTGCGTTTGCTCAACTTCTTTGCCGTAGCTTGGTTCGTCGCCAAGGCGATGCCTTACCTGCAGCGCTGGAGAGAATATCTGCGACCGCTGAGCGCGGTCGGGCAAAACATGTTACCGGTGTTCTCGACCCAGATTTGCTTATCTATTTTAGTGATTGCGTGGGTCAGCGTTCGCCACCACTCGGTCGACGCCTTCGCGACATTCCTGCTCCTGCTGCAGGTGGTCCTAGCGTTCGTAGTCGCCCAGTTCTTGGAATACTGGAAAGATCGAAGTGTGGCTCCCCGAGCCATGTCATCCGTGCCAAGCGCTGCTTAAGCAGACTTTTTTCTGGCGGCTATCGCTTAGCAGACCTAGTTTGCGGGCCTTGCTATGTCCTGGAAACGCGCTCAGACGCATGCCGAGTCCATGCTGGAAAACCTTGGTTTACCCCCTACAAAAAAGGGCCGCAAAGATCTTCGAGGTAAAAGGCTCGTCCTTGTTGATGACGGGCTGAACCCGTACCGGACCATGTGTTTCACGGTGGCCGCTAAAATCGTCCGGCGACGTGGCGGCGAAGTAGAAACGGTCAAACCAGCCGAGGGGGAACCCGCGCACGCCAAAGTTGTTGACGCTCCCGCGTCAGCACCGGCTCCGCGTTCACCAAACGCTCCTACGCTGCGTTCCGGAAAGGCGCCGTACCAGAGGCGATAATCGTCGGGCAGTAACCGGTAGGGCGAAAAACTCGGCACGCCGAGAGTGTGGCTGCTGCTTGAGCTCTTACGCGCCGGTTTTGAGCCGTGTCGTGGGGTTATGTTCGCCCCAAGGTTCTCATAAGGCACCCGACACGGCTGTCAAACGCGCTCGACGATGGCCGCACAGAACGGCTCAAAACCGGCGCGGTCGGATTTCAGTGGTTAGCTATACCATGGGCGCGCCGAGTTCTTCGCCCTACTGGTTCCGGCACCTACTGCCTACGCCATTCCTTTTTGATCCACCAGCAGGCTTTCCGGTGTAATCGGCAGGTCCCTGACCCGAATGCCAGTCGCGTTAAATATCGCGTTAGCGATCGCCGCCGGCACACCTGCAATCCCAATTTCTCCAATTCCGCGAACACCAAGCAAGTTGAACGTGGTGTCGGGAATGTTCAGAAACTCCACGTCAATGTGAGGGACATCAGCATTCGTCGGGACCAAGTACTCGGCCAGGTTGCGGTTAGCGATCCAGCCACTGTTGGGGTCGACCTTAGTCGCCTCGAGCAATCCCATTCCGATACCGAAAACAATACCGCCTATCACCTGACTGCGGGCAGTCTTTTGGCTCACCACGGTACCGACATCCATTACGCTGGTGAAACGCGTTACCCTGGCTTCGCCGGTCCACTCGTTTACTCGCACCTCACAGAATTGCGCCCCGAAGGAAAGAAAACCGTACTTATGTTCTTCTTCGCCCGGAGAGGCGATTCCGGAGCCTTCTACCGCTGAACGATCCAAAGCCGCTAGGACGGCCTCAAAAGGAACCGATTTGCCACTCGCCTGGACCACTCCGTTCGCATACGAAACGTCACTGGGGTTCATCCCGGAAAACGGGGATTTCGTACCACTGACCGCCGTTGCTATCAGCTTCTTGATGGCTGAATCAGCCGCCGCTGCCACGGCAGGAGAAACACTCGCTGTTGTCTGTGACCCGCCCGCTACCGGGGCAACCGTCAATCCCGAATCGCCCAACACTGCCTGTATCCGTTCTGGCGGGATACCGAGAGCTTCGGAGGCAACAATTGCTAACACGGTGTACATCCCAGTCCCAAGATCGTGCGTCGCAGCAGATACTGAGACGTTCCCGTCGCTCTGAAATCGGATCTTTACCTCCGCATGGCTCCGATGCGCCGGATACAAAGCAGTCGCCATTCCTTGTCCAATCAGCCAATCTCCGTTTCTGGTCGATTTTGGTTCAGGGCTCCGGCGAGACCAGCCAAACTTTTCCGCGCCGACCCGATAGCACTCGTCCAGATGCTTCGATGACCACGGCAACTTATGCACCGGCTCCGCGGTCGCATAATTTCGCAGACGAAGGTCAACTGGATCCACGCCAAGCTTCACAGCCAGCTCGTCCATAGCCGATTCCAACCCGAACATACCGGGCGCGACCCCAGGGGCCCTCATAAAAGTACCGGGTGCGAAATCAATCGGGACAATCTGGTGAGTCACCAGAATATTTGGCGATTTGTAAAGAGCGAGCGATGTCCGATGGGCGGCCGCCTCAGCGAAGAACTTAACCCGGGAGCTTGTAGAATACACCTCGTGCTTCAATGCCGTTAACTCGCCTTGTTTTGTGGCTCCCAGGGTCACCGTTTGTCTGACCGAGGGCCGATGCCCGACGGCGCTATACATCTGTTCTCGAGTCAGAACGGTTTTGACCGGGCGGTTCAAAACTCGCGCGGCCGCCGCGGTAAGCGGCGAGTGCATCCACATCGATCCTTTACAGCCAAAAGCACCACCTACAAAAGGGCAAAGGACACGCACGTTGGCTTCATCGATACCCAATACTGCAGC
Source organism: Verrucomicrobiota bacterium (assembly GCA_019237325.1). Classification (GTDB taxonomy): domain Bacteria; phylum Verrucomicrobiota; class Verrucomicrobiia; order Chthoniobacterales; family JAFAMB01; genus JAFAVN01. The sequence goes on from JAFAHI010000498.1 coordinate 7,154, forward strand.
CAGGTTGCGTTGCTGGCCTTGAACCCATTGAGTGGCGTCGTAGATCGTCAACCGGTCGCCATTCCACATGGCCGTCGTCGCATGCGGCTCCATCGGATTATGATGTTCGATCGGACTGTTGTACGTTGCCGACACCAAAACCGGGGCGCTGCGCAAAGCCTCATCGATAGAGGTCACACCGTCACTTAGAACGGAGACCGTTGCGCCCATGCCACTGACAGATTTCGGCGCGTATGCTTGGCCTAAGCCGGCTTGCAACTCAACGATCGCCGGTTGTGTTTGATACTGCAGTTTCACCAGCCGGGCGGCATCCCGGGCCTCTTCGAAAGTTTCCGCCACCACAAAGCCGATCGTCTGACCGAAGTAATCGACGGTAGGATTCTGCAGCAGCGGAATCACGTCTCCTGAAATCATGCCTTCTTCCCCAGCCTGCGCCGGAGAATAGATTTTGAGCGGATTGAACGGCGTAAAGATGGCCACAACACCCGGGCTGCTTTGAGCCGCGGAAACATCCATCGATTGAATCCTTCCTTTCGCGATCGAACTCTGGAGGAGATAGCCGTAACAAAGATTCGGAAGCGAATGGTCCCCCGAATATCGGGCTTGGCCAGTTACCTTTAGTTTACCATCAAACCGATCGATCGATTGGGTGACCATGTTCATGCTACACCTCCTCCTACCTGCACAAGTGCGCGAGTCAGCGTCCGCTTTAGCAAAGTTACTTTGAACCCGTTCTGACTTAGCGGATGCGCGTCTTTCGCCGCGATCTCTGCCGCCTGTTCAAAGGTCGCTTGACTCACTCGTTTCCCGATTAACGCCTGCGCGACTTCCGGCAACTTCCAAGGCTTCGTCCCTACCCCACCGGCAGCGATTCGCGCATCCCGTATCATGAACGCGTCCATATCGAGAGCCACTGCCGCTGAACAAAGTGCGAATTCGTAGGACTCGCGGTCACGAATCTTGAGGTACGCAGAGCGCTGATACCAATTCGTGTGTGGAACGGTAACTCCAGTGATCAGCTCGCCAGGTTCAATAGCGTGTTCACGATTGGGAGTGTCCTTCGGCAAAAGATAAAAATCATCCAACTTGATCGATCGGGTTCCTTTAGGACCTTGGAGATTGATGCTGGCATCAAGCGCGACTAGTGCGACCGCCAAGTCGCTTGGATGCGTGGCACAGCAAGCATTGCCAACTCCAAGGATCGCGTGCATCCGATTTTCTCCGGTAAAGGCTGGGCAACCGCTGCCGGGAACGCGCTTGTTACAAGGCATGATGACATCTCGAAAATAACCACAGCGCGTCCGTTGCATGAGGTTACCCCCAATCGATGCCATATTCCGAAGTTGGGCAGATGCGCTTTTTAGCAACGCTTGCGAAATGACCGGGAAGTGCTGAACAACGTCCGGCTGTTCGGCGACATATGCCATTTTCTCCAAGGCCCCGATTCTAAGCCCGTTGTTATCAAGCGTGACGCCCCGCATCGGCAACTGGTTGATATCGACCAGTTCTTTCGGATCCATCACATCGATCTTCATTAGGTCGACGAGATTGGTCCCACCGGCAATAAAGGCGCTTTGGGTTCCTGTGCCGGTGGCTTCGTCAGTCGATCCAGCCAACTTGTAAGAAAAAGCTTTCATGGCTCAGATAGCCTCCTTTCCTTGTGTCACGGCTAACTTGATTGCATCCACAATGTTCGGATAAGCGCCACATCGACAGATATTGCCCGACATGAATTCTCGAATCTGCGTATCTGACTTCGTGTGGCCCTCGTGGATGCAGCCGACAGCCGACATGATTTGTCCCGGGGTACAGTATCCGCACTGAAATCCGTCACAGGAGACGAACGCGGCTTGGACTGGGTGCAATTCATCACCCTTGGCCAAACCTTCGATCGTCGTAATCTCCTTTCCTTGTGCCATTACCGCGAGAGTTAAGCAGGAAACCACGCGGGTTCCGTCTAACAACACGGTGCAAGCACCGCAGGCGCCTTGGTCACAACCTTTTTTGGTGCCCTGAAGATCAAGCCGCTCCCGGAGCGCATCTAGCAAGGTGACCCGCGGATCCACGCGCAGTTTTCGCACGATTCCGTTTACGCGGAGAGTGATGTCGACAAAACCGCCGTCTTCCGGAGTTTGATCCGGCCCCCGCGTTGGCTGGGTTGTGTCGGCAACCCCGCGGGAAATAGGGGTCACTACACTCAGCCCGGCGGATAAAGCTGCTAATTGAGAAATAAAACGACGCCTGGAGGAACCTGTTTCTTCAGAAGCCGCAGAACACGGCGCGGACAAGGGATCTGGTTTGCGCTGCATAGAACATCCTTGCAAAATTCAATCCCTACCGACGTCCTGGTACCCGAAATCCCTCGAGTTCAATCGAAGCCATTTCACCCGCTCTGCATCGTGCAGAAATCCACCCGTTCCAGGCCTTCGGTCCCAACTACCAAAGCCGAACAACGATTGATAACAAACACCGGCAAAGCACCGACACAAGGGCGTCAGGCCTTATGAGAATCACTCTCATCACGGTTCGGTCGTTTCCGAACAATCGTGTTTCTAACTGTAAATCGCGCTCGTCCTCGTGCTCGGTCTCGTGCTCGATTTCAAATCGCTGTTTACCCGACGCGTGTAATCAAGGGAGAGGATTTCAATCGCGATTGTGAGCCGCTTGGAGAAAAACGCCTTTTCGAGAACGAGGACGACGACAAGGACGAGTAGGATTATTACAACTAACACACCCCGAAGGATTAACCGTGATTGACCCGAAAGAACGCCTAGAAACCCTCGTCAGGCCACGTAAATTTCTTTCATGAGTACTCCAATTCGAGTTGGTGTAATTGGGCTTGGGATCATCGGGTCGCGGGTCGCCAAGAATCTGCGGAAGAAAGCATTCGAGGTCTACGTGTGGAATCGGACACGAAAGGCTGAACCAAATTTTGTGAGTTCACCGGCAGAGGTAGCGAAGGCCGCCCAAATCATTCAAATCTTTGTTTCTAATGATGCTGCGGTTCTCGAAACGCTGGCCGCACTTCGCACGGCACTGACACCGGACCATCTTATCTTGATCCATTCGACCATCTCTCCGGAGACCGTGCAAAAGGCAAGAGACGCGGTCAAGTCGACCGGTGCACACCTGATCGATGCCCCGTTCACCGGAAGCAAAGCAGCCGCGGAGAATGGTCAGCTTGTGTACTATGTGGCGGGCGACAAAGCTGACCTGGAGCGGGCCGAACCGGTTCTGGAAGCTTCGCGCAAAGGGCTCGTTTATTTCAGCCGGTTTGGAAATGCCAGCCTGATTAAAATTGCAACTAACATGGTTACAGCTGCGATAGTTCAAGCGCTAACCGAGGCTCTGACGATCACGGAACGCGCCGGGATTGATCCGCAAGAATTAGTCACTGCCATTGAGAACAACGCTTGCCGCTCCGGGGTCAGTGATTTCAAGCTCAAACCCATCATCGCTCGAGACTTCGATCCTAATTTCTCGTTGATGAATATGTTGAAAGATTCACGCCTGGCTCTCGGCCTGGCCAAGAGTCTCGGTGTGCAGCTCCCGTTGGCACAAACGGTCAACGAGCTCCTAGCCGAAGCCGACGCGAAAGGCTGGTCCGAACAAGATTTCGCGGTGGCGTCGAATTTGGTTCGAGACCAGGTATGAGCGAAACGGCGAATGGGTGACGCGGCGAATGGGCGTGGGTACACGCATGGGGCTCGGGAACGGATGGGACCTATGGGACTCATGGGACTAATGTGATCTGACCCATAAGTCCTATCAGTCCCACAGGTCCCATCTGACACCGGAGCCGCACGCGTGCCCTGGCGGGAGTCGCCCATTCGCCCTTTCGCACCTACGCCTTCGTCAGCGCCGAGTAGATCACGTTCAACACTGCGACGAGGGCGACTAGCAAAAGGCTGTGACCAATCACCTTGCGAAACAGCCGGGGTTCGTCCGTGGTTTTCATACCAGTCGCAGCTACGGCTACGGCTATGCTTTGGAGACTGATCATTTTCCCCATCACCCCACCCGCACTGTTAGCGGCCGCCATCAACGTCGGGTCGAGATGCAGAGTATTCGCAGTAATAACCTGCAAATTACCGAATAAGGCATTGGACGAAGTGTCGCTCCCGGTCAGGAAAACGCCGACCCAACCCAGTAAAACACTGAATACGGGAAACAGACTACCGGTAGCCGCAAACGCCAAACCGAGGGTGGCCGTAGCACCGCAATAGTTCATCAACAAAGCGAGCGCCAGGACCAATGCAAAAGTGAGAGCCGGGACCCCGAGCTGTCGCAGGGTCTTGCTCAAAATGATACGGAACTTTCCCGGGGATACCTTGAGGCAGATCGCCGAAAGCAAAGCCGCGAGAAATACGGCGCTCCCCGCAGCGCTCAAGTAATTGACATTGTACGTCGCCGCATAATTGGTGGCTTTGGTTACCACCGGCGGCATGCGTTGAATCATGTTGTGTAGACCGGGCCAAGGAACCTTGATCGTCACCAATTCCAACCAATCGTGAACCGTGGGAATCCCCCACAGAATCACGATCACGACCAACAGCAAATAGGGCAACCAAGCCAACATTACCTGGGCCGGGCTCAACTTAGCCAACGGTTGAGTCGTGCCCGGGTTCTCGCCTGCCAAACGGTACTGATCCGAATCCTGGGGTTGCCATACACGCAGCAAAATCAACAAAGCAATCATGGCCAGCATCGATCCCAGGATGTCCGTCAACCAGGGACCCATGTAGTTCGAAATGAGAAACTGGACGGTTGCATACACGACACCGCAAACCGCAGCGGCGGGCAATACCCCGCGCAGAGCCTTAGGGCCGCCCAGCGTTAGCACTAGGTAACATGGCAGGATAAGTGAGATCGGCGCGCACAGCCTGCCGGTATGAGCACTTAGTCCCAGCACTGTCAATTGAGTCGTAGCGGCTAGCGTTACGATCGGGATCCCAATTGAACCAAAAGCGACCGGTGAAGTATTGGCGACCAGACAAACCGCCGCCGCTTCAAAGCGAGCGAAGCCTAGGCCAGCCAGCATGGCGGCAGCGACTGCCACCGGGGCGCCAAATCCAGCCGCGCCTTCCATAAAAGCGCCAAACGTGAATCCGATCAGCAACACCTGCAGCCGCTGGTCGTTGGTTAGTTGGACAACGGAGTGCTTAATCACTTCGAAACGACCAGTCTCTTCGACAATTCGGAACAGAAAGATTGAGGCAAAGACGACCCACCAGATCGGAAAAAGACCAAACGCTGCGCCAAAGAGGGTGGCGCTCACAGCCAAAACAGGTGGCATACGGTAAGCCAGCAGAGCCACCAGCAGTGCTACAACGAGCGCGGATACCGCGGCCAACCACGCGGGACGACGGAGGACACCCAACAAAATCAGGATGGTAAAAATTGGGAGCGCCGCCACAAATGCGGAGGCCAGGAGGTTATCCCCGACAGGGATATAGTTTTGTTGCCACATTTATTCTTTGGGGGAGGCAAAGTTTTCGGATGCTTGGCTCTTTGCTTTTCCGAGCGTTCCTTACCTGGAAAATACATGGTGACCACGGGGCGCTCGTTTTAAGGGAGCCACATTACGCTTAGGGAGCTTTGCCAACGAAATCAAATAAGATCGCTCCTCAATTCGTACTCACCGAAGTAATAGCATTTTCGTCTCCGCTTGGGGAGCACGTAGTTGAGCTTTCGCAGCGGTTTGCCGCTGGGCGTAGGAGCCCGCAGGGCCTAGAAACCCATTTTTTTCACACTTCCAGGATTGCCGACCGGCATCAAATCAAGGTAGAAGACATGTTTTATGCGCACGTTTCTCTCGCTCCTCGCCCTGTTAGCTATATCGGCAACGCCGCTGGCGTACTCCCAAAACGCAACTCCAACTCCGGCCGCTTCGGCAAGCCCGAAAAAACGGTCGCACAAAGCCAGTCCCAGCCCCAGTGCCGCGGCCGCAGTAACCAACGCCACACCTGAGGCAAGTGCGACTCCGAAGAAACGGTCCAGGAAGCAAGCCACGGCTGCTGCCTCCCCTGCGACCTCGCCCGCTGCTCCGGCTTCCACACCAGCGCCGGCGGCTCCATCCCCAACTGCGAAAGAAGGAATGCTTGGTCTCTTCCATAAAAAGAACGCCAGCCCGACCCCAGCACCGGTTGCAAACCAACCGCAAGCTCCCGCCACCAACCCAGGGACTCCAGGGAATGGTCAGGTGTGGGTCAACACCGAGTCGCACGTGTACCACAAGGCTGGTTCCCGGTATTATGGCAAGACCAAGCAAGGTAAGTACATGAGCGAAGCGGACGCCATCAAGGAAGGCGATAAGGCTGCTAAAAACGAATAGCGAACTGTAAGACGATTAACTGCCCGATGTTTGTCAGCGCCGATCACCCGATCGGCGCTGATTTTTTGGCTTTAATCCCTTCGGGATAAGCCCGAGAGCCCCTTGCGGCACTTGGCTTCTCTTACCAAGAGAGGAACCCCAAGAATAGCTGCGATGGTGCCGACAATCACCAGGAACACACCAAACAACAAATGTAGAAACATGTCTCCCAGGTTTCCGACCGAGCCTGGTAACCGCATGTTAGCCGGAGCGGTTCGTAAATACTCGACATTCAAAGCCTGTCCTTTGCGTAGGTTTTGCCAAAGCCCGGAGTAAACCGGTATCTTCGCCTCATAAACAATCTTCTCGGAACCATTCAACGCTAAGCGGCAATCAACGAAGAAGCTGTTCTGTCCGACCCTTTCCTTGCCGATGATCTCGGCAATGCCGGTCGTTGAATTAGTCAAGAACTGGCACTCTTGGATGAGCGCGCCGGCGCCCCCAACAGCAAAAATAAAGCCAAAAAGCAGAGCCATGCTCCCTCCGATTAGCAGCGCGACTGCTTCTCGGTAGCCGATAACCGGCAGACTAGGTATTGAGCGGATCCGCATTAAGGCAAAAGTAATCAGTGATCAGTTTAGGAGTTAGAAGTCGAGCGATGTCGACTAAACGCGCGAGTGGACGGAGTGGGCGCCAGTGGACTTAGTGGACGAAAGCCAAATAAACAGGCTGCTCCGAGCGGGTCCACTCCGTCTACTCAGTCCACTCAGTCCACTCAGTCCACTCAGTCTACTTGGTCCACTTGGTTAACTCCTAACTTGATTACTGGGACAGCGGGCCCGCTATTCCCCCCGACAAAAAGCCCCACTAAAGGCCGGTAACCGCAGCTTAGCGCCTAGTAGCTCGGATTGAAACCCGTGACCCTCGAGCGTTCGCCAGCCTTCCGTAACCTGCGTTGACGTTTCTCTGTTTGAAATGTTGAAAACACAGAGAATTCGTTCGTCTTCGCAGACTCGCTCGAAGCTAAGAACCGGGTCAGCGGAGCTCGAGAGCGCGAGCGTACCGTATACAATTGCGGGATGTTGTTTGCGCCAGCCAATAAACTGACGAGCAAAATGCAAAACCGAATTGGGATCCTTTTCTTGCAAATCCACCGCCAGCATTTGGTGCAGAGGCGAAACCGGTAACCACGGTTTGGATTTACTGAACCCGGCGTTTGGCAAATCCCCTCTCCACGGAATCGGCGTGCGGCAGCCATCACGCCCCTTGAACTCGGGCCAGAATTCGATGCCGTAAGGGTCTTGCAAATCTTCGAATGCGACGTCTGCTTGAGGCAGGCCTAGCTCCTCTCCTTGATAAAGACAGGCGCCGCCGCGCAGCGAAAGCAAAACGCCAAGGAGTAACTTGGCCAGTGAACGATCATCGCCACCGAGTTGTCCAAGTTTTCCGAAGCGACTAACCACCCGAATATTATCATGATTGCTCATCGCCCAGGTTGTCCAACCTGCCCCTAGTACCGACTCGGTCTTTTCAATAACACTGCGCAGAAAACCGCAACTGAAGACGAGTTGCATCAGCTCGAAGTTATAGCAGCTATGCAGATGACTACCCGTTCGGGTGTACTT
>JAFAHI010000562.1 GCA_019237325.1 Verrucomicrobiota bacterium
AATGTGCCGCATTCTGGCTCGTGAGCTATGACTTTGGGCTCTCTTTTATCTGTAGATCAAATAATCCCGGAAATGAAATCCACCGAGAGGTGGGCCGCGATCGTTGAATTGATCGATCTGCTGGTTGAGAAAGGCGCTGTTCGAAAGGCCGACCGCGAATCCGTTTTAGCGGCGCTGCGTCAACGGGAAGAAACCATGAGTACGGGCATCGGCTTCGGGATCGCGATTCCTCATGCTTCGTCCAATTGTGTCAACGAGGTAGTGGCGGCCTTTGGCCGATCTTCTGCCGGGATCGAATTCGACTCTTTGGACAATTCGCCGGTTAAATTCATCGTCTTGTTTGTAGTGCCCAAAGACCAATTTCAGGTGCACCTCAGGACGTTGGCTGCGATCGCCAAGTTCTTGAATGACAAATCGGTGCGGGAGCAGCTCGGAAGAGCCGAATCGGCGGAAGAGATTCTCGCCATTTTCGATAATAAGGCGCCAAAGGCTCAAGCTTCTTAAATGATGTCAACGGTCGCGCAGACCCTGCAAGAGCGCCTTTCCGACGCTTTGGCAGCGCTGGAGCTCCCATCCGTCGATTCCGCCCAAGTGGTTCCGACGGCGGATCCCAGGAATGGGGATTATCAAACAAGCGTCGCCATGGTTTTGGCCAAGGCCCGCCGGGAAAATCCTCGGGCTCTCGCCGGCCGCATTGCCGAAAAGATAAACCTGACTGGCATCGGCGCTCCGCCGGAAGTTGCTGGGCCCGGCTTTATCAACTTTCGTTTAAAAGCTGAGTTTGTAGCCCAAAAACTGGTCAGTGTTTCCAATGATCCCCGGTTGGGTGTCGAGAAGGTGGCGAATCCGAAGACGCTGATCGTCGAGTTCAGCTCACCTAACATTGCCAAACCGATGCATGTCGGTCATATCCGATCGACAATCCTCGGTGATGGCATTGCCCGAATCGCGCGATTCCTCGGGCATCGGGTCGTAACCGACAATCATTTGGGGGATTGGGGCACTCAGTTTGGTAAAGTCATTTACGCCTGGAAGAATTTCCGGGACGAAGCAGCTCTTGAAGCTCAGCCCATGGCCGAGCTCGTGCGGCTCTATCGGGAAGCCGATCTCCGGTCAAAACAGGATGCAGGCGTCCTGGAGCAGTGCCGCCTGGAACTCGTCAAGCTGCAAAAAGGCGACCCTGAAAACCGGGCGATTTGGGAGCGAAGTGTTGCTCTTTCTCGCCGGGAGTTTGCCTCCGTTTACACGCTGCTCGGTGTCGAGTTTGATGAACAACTCGGCGAGAGCGCATATGACGCTGAGCTGCCGTCGCTAGTTGAACGCCTTTTGGCAAAAGGCGTGGCCGAAATCAGCGAAGGTGCGGCCGTAGTCTTCGATAACGAAATTTCGGAAACACCGTTCATGATCCGCAAATCGGACGGTGGGTTTGGTTATGCGACGACCGACATCGCTACTTTGAACTACCGGATTAAAAGATGGAATCCGGATGGCATTTGGTACGTCGTTGGTGCTCCGCAGCAACTCCATTTTAGACAGCTTTTTGCGGTAGCACGCCGGCTTGGGTACAAGGTTGACCTCGAGCATATCGCGTTTGGGAGCATCCTGGGAGAAGACCGGAAGCTGATGCGCACACGCTCTGGTGAATCCGTTCCGCTACGTGAGCTGTTGGAGGAAGCAATCGACCGTGCTGAGAAGTTAGTTCGCGAAAAAAATCCGGCGCTGCCTGACAATGAAGCGGGAGAAATCGCAAAAATTGTAGGGTTAGGCGCGGTTAAGTACGCGGAGCTTTCCCAACATCGGTTGACCGACTACGTGTTTGTGTGGTCGAAAATGCTCTCTTTTCAGGGAAATACCGCTCCCTATTTGCAGAATGCTTACGTGCGCAGCCGAGCGATTTTTCGCCGCTTGGAGGGACCGTTTCAACCGCCTGATCGAATCCTTCTGGCCGAGTCTGCTGAACAAACTTTAGGGAAGGAGATTTTACGATTCGGTGAAGTGGTTCCGGCGGTACTGGACGGCTTCAAGCCCAACGTCCTGGCCAACTTTCTTTATGAGTTGGCCGCCAAATATCATGTCTTTTACGAGCAATGCCCGGTCCTTACCGCTGAGGGAGAGACAAAAGCAAGCCGGCTCCTTCTGTGCGACCTGTTCTCCCGGACGATAAAGACGGGTTTGATGCTGCTAGGAATCGAGGTCCCGGAGCGGATGTGAGGAAGCAGAAGCCAGTAGCTAGAATCTAGGAGCCAGGAGACTGTCGCGCTAAAAACAGGAGAATCTCACCAGTCCTGGATCACATAAGTCCTATAGGTCCCATGAGTCCCATTCGTTTGCTGCTCCGCCTGCCCGCACTCGGTGGGCCTTCTCCTAGCTCCTCGATCCTAGCTTCTAGCTCTCGCCCCCAAAAAACTTACTCTCGCCGAGAGCCTAGGAGACAGCTATTGTCCCTTGCCGAGGGAATCAGATTTATATGGCGCCGTTAGGTAAACACATCAGTACCAACTTTGAAGCTGCGCTCCAGTCACTAAGAAACAATGTCTTAATGATGTCGAGCTTGACGGAACGGCTTCTTAACTACGCCATGGAAGGCTTGCTTAAGCGCGATAACGATCTCTGCAATCTGGCGATCGCCGATGATGAAGAGGTAGACTCCTTAGAAAAAGAGATCGATCGCGAAGGCATCGACTTATTGATCCGGTTTCATCCGGTGGCTTCGGACATGCGCGAGGTCATTGCCGCGATGAAGCTCAGCGCTAACTTGGAACGGATTGCGGATCAGTCAGTCGCCATCGCACGCAGAGCAAAGAAATTGAACGCGGAGGCCGTTGTGTCCGAGATTTCGCTGCTGGAGCCGGTTTTCCAACTGGCTCTCGCCATTTTTCGGGACAGTATGCACGCCTTTGTCGACCGCGACATCGAATTAGCGCTCAAGATGAAACCCCGGGACCGCGAGCTGGATCAGCTGAATTTGGAAGTCAGCGATAAGATCATGGCTCGCATCGTGGCGGAACCCAATCAGGTAAAATCTTACCTTAATATTATCCTGATCGCCCGGGCGCTCGAACGAGTGGGGGATCACGCTACTAACATTGCCGAAGATGCGGTTTGGACAAATCAGGCCCAGGATATTCGGCATACTTACCAACGCAAAGTTGAGGAGTAGCTTCATTTCTCGGTGTCAACGAGCGTACTCCTCTGAATAGGGAACCGATTACATGTTTGAAAAGAAGTCTGACAAAAAAACGGCGGTTGTAACCGGTGGAGCGGGTTTTCTCGGTTCGCATTTAAGCGATCGATTGCTCGCTGAAGGGTTCAGAGTCATTGCCATCGACAATCTGATCACTGGAAATACCGATAATATCGAGCACCTGGCAGGGAATCCTGATTTTAAGTTTATCCGGCACAACGTGTCGGAATACATCTTTGTTCCCGGTCCGGTAGATTACGTCTTCCATTTTGCCTCGCCGGCCAGCCCCATTGATTACCTGGAACATCCGATTCCCACCTTGAAAGTGGGTGCCCTCGGAACTCATAACACGCTTGGTCTGGCCAAGGACAAAGGGGCGACCTTTTTGTTGGCTTCAACGTCGGAATGCTATGGCGACCCGTTAGAACACCCCCAAAGCGAAGATTATTGGGGGCATGTCAATCCCATCGGACCGCGGGGAGTCTATGACGAGGCGAAGCGATTCGCTGAAGCGATGACCATGGCGTACCACCGGTTCCATGGCATGGATACTAAGATTGTCCGGATCTTCAATACCTACGGGCCTAGAATGCGTCTCCGAGACGGGCGAGTCGTCCCTGCCTTTATTAGTCAGGCTCTAAACAACGAACCGCTGACGGTCTTCGGCGACGGCAGTCAAACCAGGAGCTTCTGCTACGTGTCCGATTTGATTGACGGAATCGTCCGGTTGGCTTTATCGGATTTTCACGAGCCGGTGAATATTGGAAATCCAGGCGAAATGACGATTCTGGATTTCGCTCAAAAAATTCTGGCGCTGACTGGTTCGACTGCGCAAATCGTATTTAAGCCGCTTCCGGTAGATGATCCCCGTGTCCGCCAACCGGATATCAGTCGTGCAAAACGCTTGTTAGGCTGGCAACCCAAAGTCGATTTTGAGTCCGGCGTCCGCGAGACCATTGGATATTTTAAGCAAAAATTGGGAGTCTAGGGCGAGTCGCCGAAGGCCTGGAGGGGAGCCGCTTTTGATCGAATCCCGCCGCCCTAGCGAATTTCGTCTCAACGCTACTCCCGCCCAAAGGTGCGAAAAGCAGGCGGCTCCCGGGAATTACCGCACGCGATATTTTTTCCCTTCGTGCCGCTCAGGGATTCTTGATCCGCTCGACTTGATGATAGACCTATCACGCGTCGAAACGTTCCCGGGAGCCGCCTGTTTAACACCATATTCGGCCTGCCTTGCACCAAAAAGAATATCACGAGATCTTTGGGGTACATCCCAAAGCGGCTCCCCTCCAGTCCTTTGGCGAGCAACGCGCGATGCCCATTAGAGCACGCTGATCTATGGCGGGAATCGGTATCACTGGCGGGATCGCTACAGGAAAGTCCACGGTTACGGCCGAGTTGTTCGCGATTTTGCGAGACAAACTTGATGTCACTCTGTTTAGTTCAGATTCTGCAGCCAGGAGATTGACGGACAGCGATTTGGGTGTACAGGATGAGATTAGGCAAAAATTCGGCGCGCAGCTGTTTGACAGCGAGGGTCGTTTGCGACGGGAACAACTTCGGGAACTGGTCTTTCAACAGCCCCAAGCACGAAAAGAACTTGAGAACATTTTGCACCCTCGTATTCGGGCGGTGTGGCTTGAGCTTGTAAAAGAGAAGAAGCTGTTGCTCGCTGAAATACCATTGCTGTTCGAGACCAAAGCCGACCGCTACCTTGACTTGATTGTGGTCACGGCTTGCAGCTACCAGACCCAGACCGAAAGAATGGTTCAAAAACGTTCATTACCGTTATCTTTGGTTGAACAAATGATAAACGCCCAGACGCCGCTGGCCGACAAGATGGACCGGGCGGATCACATCGTCTGGACGGATTGCGCCCTCAAGATAACGAAGCTTCAGACCGATCGTCTGGCCAAACTAATCATAGCGAGGTATGGACACTCAAACGACTGAGCTCGTTCAACTGCCTGGCTCCCAGTACCTTATCGAGAATGGGACCGTTCTGGAATTGGATCAGCTTCATCGGTTGCCCCATACCGAATTGGTTACCCTGGCCCGCGAATTCAATCTGCGCGTTTCCCAGGAGCGAACCCGGCACCAATTCACATTCGATCTACTAAAGGCTTATGGCGCCAGGGGGATCAAACTTCGCGCGGAAGGCATGTTAGAGCTTTCCAACGAAGCCTACGGTTTCTTGCGTTGGGAACGCTACAATTTCACGCCTTGTCCGGAGGATGTTTATGTCCCGGCGTCGATCCTCAAACGTTTTGGGCTGCGTGCCGGATTAAAGATCAAAGCGACCATTCGGGTACCCCGGGACAAAGAGAAATTCATGGCCCTGGAAGAAGTTTTAAATGTCGAGGGCATCCCGATTGAGCAATGGACCGAGCCTAAACAATTTGACCAGCTTACCGCGCTGTTTCCGGATCGGCGCATCTTGCTCGAGAACAGCCAGACCAAGAGCGTCAGTGCCCGAGCCGTTGATTTAATTACGCCGTTGGGAAGAGGTCAACGTGGCTTGATCGTGGCGCCACCGCGGGCGGGCAAGACGATTCTCCTGAAGGACATCGCCATGGCGATTCGGGCGAATTCACCTGAGGTCCATTTGATATTGCTTTTAGTCGATGAACGACCGGAGGAAGTGACCGATCTCCGCAGGAGTTTGGATTGCGAAATTTTCAGCTCAACATTCGATGAAACGCCAACGCGGCACGTGCAAGTTGCCGAACTCGTCAGCGAGCGGGCTAAGCGCCTAGTTGAGCTCCGTAAAGACGTGGTGATTTTGCTCGATAGTATCACCAGGCTGGCTCGCGGCTATAATGCACTGCAGCCCGGGCGTGGCCGCATTATGTCTGGCGGAGTCGAGTCTAAGGCTTTGCTGAAACCAAAACGGTTCTTTGGGTCAGCCCGAAATTGCGAAGAAGGCGGCAGCCTCACAATTCTGGCAACCGCCCTGATTGAGACCGAAAGCCGCATGGATGAAGTCATTTTCGAGGAGTTCAAGGGTACCGGGAACATGGAGCTCCATTTGGACCGAGCTTTGCTGGAGAAAAGGATCTACCCGTCGATTCATATTCTGAAGTCCGGTACCCGGAGAGATGATCTTCTCTATCACCCGGACGAATTCGCTCGGATTACGATCCTTCGAAAAAAGCTAGCCCAACTTCCGGCCATCGAGGCAATGGAAGTCTTGCTCAATACCATCAAAGCGACGAAAACAAACGCCGAGCTGCTTTTATCTGCGCTGCGCTAGTGTCCCGTCCCAGAAATAGCATGGCTTTCGTTGCGATCAAAATGGGCCACCGGCAAGGCACGAGGAGTGGAGCATATCTGAATCGATACGTGACGATCCCGCGGCCGCGGGACGAAAGAGATGTTATTTCTGGGACGGGACACTGATGGCCCAAGACGAGGTTTTGATTTTAGCCGGCACTGAGGAACTGAATGCATGGTGCGATGCGCAGGGTTCTTCCGTACGGATCGCGATTGATACTGAGGGTGATAGTTTACACTGTTATTTCGAAAAGCTTTGTCTGATCCAGCTTTCCGTTCCCGACCAGGATTTAATCGTCGATCCACTTAGCGGCATCGATTTCAAGCGCTTCAATCAATTCGTGCTCGAGCGCACGGCGGTGTTTCATGGTTGCGACTATGATCTGCGAATGCTCCGGCGAGGGGCGAGCTTTGCCCCCGGAGCTGTATTTGACACTTATCTGGCCGCGAGATTGCTCGGGATCAAAGAAGTTGGACTGGCCTCCTTAGTTAAAAACTTTTTCGGGCTGGATCTGCCTAAATCTTGCAAAAAGCAAATTGGGCGCGCCGGCCTTTAACTCCGCTCATGCTCGACTACGCGATCAACGACACAAAATATCTACTCCCGCTGGCTGACCGCTTGGAAACTCAGTTACGGGAAGTCAATCGGTGGTCCTGGTATGAGGAGAGCTGTACCCGCGCGATATCGGCAACGGCCGAAGACCGTGAGCGTGACCCGGAGCGGGTATGGAAAATCGCGGGGAGTGCAGCGTTTTCTCCCAGAGGATTGGCGGTGTTGCGTGAGCTTTGGTTTTGGCGTGATTCGGAAGCCCAGAAGGTTGATCGTCCCACGTTTCAGATTATGCGGAACGAGGAATTGATCGAACTCGCCAAAGGCGCGGTATCTGGCGCTAAGGTAAGAACGCCGGGTTGGTTGCCAGCCGCCAGGCGACGTCGTTTGGAGGAGACGATCGCACGCGCATTGGAGGTGCCGGAGTCAGATTGGCCTCAGCGAGCCAAATCCGTTCGGGTTCGTTCTTCGCCGGAACAAGAACAACGCCTCGATCGACTGCGAGCAAAGCGCGATGCGGCTTCGAACGAGTTAGGTCTGGACCCAGCCATCATCGCGTCCAGGGGTATTCTCGAGGCAGTATCCCGCGAGCCAGAATCGGCTCCGAAAGTATTGATGGATTGGCAAAGGGAATTGTTGGGGGTTTAGGAGCCAATTTCGTCCTCGTACTCGTCGTCGTAAGGGGTTGTCCAGTCCATATGGTGAGTGATGCCCACCGTCTGGAGGGGAGCCGCTTTGGATCGTGCCCAAGAGACCCGCGATATTTGTCTCGGCGCGCGCATGACCACAAAACTCCTTGAACAGGCGGCTCCCGCGAACGTTTCTACGCGCGATAGGTTTGTCGTTACGTTAAGCGGATCAAGAATCCCCGAGCGGTACGATGGGACAAAACATCGCGTGCGGTAATTTCCGGGAGCCGCCTGTTTAAAACCCATATTTGGACTTCCTCGCACCAGAAAGAATATCACGGGATCCTCGGGGACATGCCAAAGCGGCTCCCCTCCAGGGCGCTGAGAACAAACACATCTCGTCAACCTCCCAGCGCTTTCGAGGACGAGGACGAGGACGAAACCCGGACGAGCAGGAGCTCATTTCTTCCGAAGTTTTTTTCATTTGGCAAAGCCCATGCCTTAAGGTATTTCTGAAACACCACCGTGAATACGAGTTCAACCCTAACCCTTTCTGCAAGGCCTAGCGCTGGGTTGTTCTCGGTTTATTTCTTTTATTTTTGGTGGGGCTCAAACAGCTTCTGAGCTGCGGATCATCTTTACGCAAACTCTCAGAAGCTGGAACTCAACTTCCCGCCATGGCTACTTTTCTCTCAAACCCTCTCGCACCCGGTACCAAACTTGGAGCTGTCCTTCCTCAGAGCAGCAGCCAAAACGGTTGCGAACTAGTAAATCCGCCGCAAACTGCGGAAGCCCGCGCAATGATCATTATCACTCGTCCCGATGCTACCGAAGAACAGATCGATCATATCGTATCTAGAATCCATAACTGGGGTTTAAGAGCCGAAGTCAGCCGCGGCGAAATGCGCGTGGTGATCGGGGTTATCGGTCCCGAAGACAAAATTCGCGAAAAGCCGCTGGGTGCATTTCCGGGTGTCGAGTCAGTGACCCCGGTATTGAAACCTTACAAGCTCGTTTCCTACGAGTTCCGCGGGATGCCTTCCAAAGTTAAGGTAGGAAACGTCCCCGTGGGTGGAAAAGAAGTTGTGCTCATGGCCGGCCCCTGCTCAGTAGAGAGCGAGGATCAGATAATCGCGATTGCCCAATCGATCGGCAAAGCCGGGGCTAAAATCCTCCGGGGAGGCGCTTTTAAGCCGCGAACATCACCCTACAGTTTCCAAGGCCTCGGGAAGGCCGGTCTTCAACTTCTAGCCGAAGCACGCCGCGAAACGGGCTTACCCATCATCACGGAGGTGATGGATACCAAAGATCTCGAGCTGGTTTGTGAATACGCGGATTGCCTGCAGGTCGGAGCGCGTAATATGCAAAATTTCTCTCTGCTCCGCGAGGTCGGCAGAACCAGGCTCCCGGTCATGTTGAAGCGCGGAATGGCCGCTTCGATCAAAGATCTTTTGATGAGCGCCGAGTACATCTTGAGTGAAGGGAACTTTAATGTCCTGCTTTGCGAGCGCGGTATCCGGACATTCGAGACGATGACTCGAAATACTCTCGATCTGAACGCAGTTCCGGTCCTCAAAGCGGAAACCCATTTACCTGTTGTAGTCGATCCAACACATGGCATCGGTATTCGAGCGTTTGTTCCGGCAATGGCCTTGGCTGCAGTTGCGGCCGGTGCAGATTCGATCATGATTGAAGTGCATAATGCTCCTGAACTCGCGAAGAGTGATGGTGAACAATGTCTTCTCCCTCGAGAGTTTGAGGACTTGGTCGGAAGAATTCGCGGGGTAGCGGAAGCAATTGGACGCCAAGTATGAGGATTTATTTGTATCGGCATCGTTTAATGACCTGCGAAAGGATCGGCCCGGCCCTGGGCTTTATCGCGGCTCTGGCGTCTGCATCGATTGGGCACGCCGAGAGCAAGAATGACGCGAAAAAGAGCTACGATGCTGTCGTTGCCAAAGCTTCTCGCGACCTGACAGACGAGAAACTCGACGACGCGACCAAAGATGCCCAGCAGGCGGAGAAACTTGATCCCAATAACCCGGAAACTGCTAATCTGCTCGGTGTTGTGGCCAGCAAAAAGAAAGATTATCCGGAGGCGATTTCCCAATTTAATCGTGCCATAACCGAGAACCCCAAGTTCTATACGGCCAAATTCAATTTGGTCGACGTGTTGATGATGAAGGGCGATTACGACCAAGCGCGCTCGATTTTATCGGATCTGAGCCAGATCGATCCGAAGTCGGAGGTCGTGCAATTCAAATTCGCACTTAGTTATGTGCTGGCCAATCAAACAGATGAAGCGATGTCTTTCATTGATATGATGGACTTTCCGGGCAAGACCCCAGCCTATTACTATGCCCGGGCAGCAGTTTGGCTGAAAAAGGGCCTGACCAAAGACGCTAATCAGTACAGCGTCAACGCGCATAAATATTATACTGATGGCCAGTGTAAATATTTTGTGGGCGTGCTGCGGGAGATGGGGCTTAACGTTTCTGTGTTGTAGCGGGATGAAGCTCAAGAAGGGCCAACAGCTTAAAGAGCACGCTGCCGCAATCATTGCGAAGTTGCGCCAGATTTATCCTGATGCCCATTGCGAGCTGGATTTTACTAACCCGCTGGAACTGTTGGTAGCTACAATTCTTTCTGCGCAGTGTACCGACAAACGAGTGAACATCGTAACGCGGGATCTGTTCAGGAAACTCCGAACGGCCGCAGATTACGCGGCGGTTCCGCAGGAGGACTTAGAAGTCGCCATTAAGTCGACCGGTTTTTTCCGAAGCAAATCAAAGAGCGTCCGGAGCATGGCGCAGGACCTGGTTAACAAGTTCGGCGGTAAAGTGCCCGCGTCGATGGATGAACTGACCTCATTAGCCGGAGTGGGCCGAAAAACTGCGAATGTAGTTCTTGGAAATGCGTTCAATATTAACGCCGGCATTGTAGTCGATACGCACGTCCGGCGTTTGGCCCAGCGTCTCGGGCTCACCCGTCAAGAGGACCCGGATAAGATCGAGCTCGATCTGATGGAGCTCGTTCCACAAAGCGATTGGACGCTTTTTAGTCATTGGCTGATTTGGCACGGCCGCCGTTGTTGTTATTCTCAAAAACCAGATTGCGTCCACTGTGGCCTGGCAACCATTTGCCCGAGTTTTGGAGAATTCGTGAAACCGCCAACGGATGTAAAGGTAAAAAAAGCGTCTACGGCTAGGCTGCGCTCTCCGGCAGCAGCGCGACGTCCTAAGAAAGCGGCATGATTCGCCTGCCGGCAGGGCTCGCACGACCGGTCACGTTGACAAGACGTCTTTGTTCCCACCGCCTGGAGGGGAGCCGCTTTGGATCGTCCCTAAAGATCTCGCGATATTTCTTTCTGGTGCCAAGAAGGCCAAATAGGGTGTTAAACAGCCGGCTCCCGCGAATTACCGCACGCGATCTTCTTTCGCATCGTGTCGCTCGGGGATTCTTCATCCGTTCAACGCAACGATACATTATCACGCGTAGAAACGTTCGCGGGAGCCGCCTGTTTAAGGAGATTTGCGGTCAGGCACTCGCCGAGAGAAAATATTGTGGGTTTAAAGGCACGATCCAAAGCGGCTCCCCTCCAGCCGGTGGGAAATCACACGTCGCATCTGCAAGTCACAATTTCGAGGACGAGCACGATGCATGACTCCATCACTCCATTTCTTCCGTCCTATCGAATCGGCCGCGCATAAAGCAGCCCGCCGTGGCGCCAGGTCTGATTTAAACCTCTCTCGATCGCTAGTCCCGAACTGGAGCCGAGGTCTCGTTCGAACGCCTGGCCATAGTTTCCTACCGCCTTGATCACGCGGGTCGCCCATTGATCATCCAGACCCACCGGTTGTCCGATACCTTTCGTGACCCCGAGCAGGTAGAGCGCCTCTGGATCTTTACTCGACTTACTATTGTCGATGTTCTCGCTGGTAATACCTAATTCCTCTGCCCTGATCAGTACTGAAATCGTCGCATTTACTAACGTTAAAAAGGCGAGATCGTCTGCTTTGATGACCGCGCTGACCGGCGCCATGCCAATGATCTCCGGCAACATGACTGCGTCTCCGACCTTCTGATGGTTAGCTAGCCTTAATCGAGCTAACTCGGTTTCGTCCGCGCTCATTGCTTTCACGTGTCCGGAGGTGAAGGCTGACTCTACTTCGCCCCACTATTCAATCGCCAAGCTCATGGGCTGCCATCCCGCTCGCTAGAAGTAGTCCGGCAAATGTT
>JAFAHI010000605.1 GCA_019237325.1 Verrucomicrobiota bacterium
CAAAAGATGGGGAGCAGTGGGCGAAGCCGAGTTGAAGGTGAGTTACAATGGAGCCGGGTCGGGCAAAATTTAGCGGCCGCCTACCGAGCTCTCTTCCGTCGTCCAATCACGCATAGCAACCCAACCTACGAAGGTGGATCTAGCATAGAAGAAATCATTTCGCGGTGATAACCGGCAAAGATTTAGCCTCTCTATTCTGGGGTTGCGGATATTAAATCGGCTTTTGGGGTAGAATTATTTTCTAATTCGGCGGTATGCATCTCCCATCGATCGCTGCGCTTTGGCTTACCCTTGCCGGTATCTTTTTCGTCTACCGATGGGACAACCGGGAAAACGGAAAGGTCAGTAGAGCCATCTGGATACCGGTACTCTGGCTTTTCATCACCGGTTCGAGACCGCTCTCCTCCTGGCTCAATTCTAATGCGTACGCAGCCCTTGAGGATGGTAGCCCGGTCGATGCTGTATTCTTTTTTTCCTTGATGGCTGCCGGCTGCTATGTCCTGCGGCAGAGACGAGTCAACCTGGCGACATTTGTTCGCAATAATCGTTGGTTGATGGCGTTCTTTATCTTCACCTTAATTTCAATCATCTGGTCTGACTTCCCTTTCATCGCCTTTAAGCGCTGGATCAAGATTCTGGGGCACCCCATCATGGTTCTGATTGTACTGACTGAACCCTACCCGGTTGAAGCAGCAAAAAGATTGTTCAAGAGGTTGGCATTTGCGCTAGTCCCGCTTTCCATCTGTTTTATTAAATATCTGCCGCAATTGGGACGAGGTTTTGATATGTGGACGGGGGAAGGATTCAATTGCGGAGTAGCCGTTAACAAGAACGAGCTCGGTTGCAGCTGTATGATTTTCGGCATCTTCTTTTTTTGGAATCTCTTGCAGGCTCTGAAAATCGAAGATCGGAGAGCGCGACGAAAAGAGGTTATTCTAAGCGCCGGTATTTTCGGTTTGAATTGGTGGTTATTGATGAAGGCGTCCAGCGCCACTTCGTTAGCCATGATGGTTCTCGGAATGGTCGTCATTTTGGTGGTCGGTTTGAGGTCTGTAAACAAGCGCTACGTGGGAGCCTACCTTGTCACTGCCATTCTGCTATTCGCCGCTACCGAGCCGTTCCTCGGGATTTATGCGACTGTCGTAAAAGGACTAGGACGCAACCTTACATTGACAGGTAGAACTGAGCTCTGGGCCGCGGTTTTACAGCTCCAAAAAAATCCCCTTCTTGGAACTGGGTTCGAAAGTTTCTGGTTGGGTTCACGGTTAGAGGAGCTTTGGAACGTGTTCTGGTGGTGTCCGCTGCAAGCTCATAATGGATATATTGAGATCTACCTTAATCTCGGGTTGGTTGGGATTTTTCTATATCTTGGGCAGTTCCTGGGAACCTTCCGGAAAATCCAGCAGGATCTTTTTCGGCGCTTCGAGTTTGCGCGATTGAGACTCGGGTTTCTGTTAGCAATTATCTTGTACAACTACACGGAAGCAGCATTCGACAACCTGAGCTTTGTCTGGACGATGTTTTTTCTCATCGCAGTTGATTATCCCTCCCGCCGTTTGTCTCCGCCGAATTACGTTCGCGAGCGGCTGTATCCAAAGGCGGCTCCGGTGACTATGGGAGGTGGTTTGTGAGACTGGTTTCTCCACGTTTGAATGTTGTTCGGGCCGGGGTTCGGGGCATGCTTCGGCGTGTCCTCAGCCAGGAGCGTCGGACTGAACTTAAGCGACTCCAGGGTGTCGCGAGAAAACGGTTTGCGCCGGTCTTGGGTCTAATTAACGGGGCCTTTACTACCCAGGAGCTGCTATCGGACGTAGCTCGCCGGTTGCCTGGCGATTATGAGATTCTGATGGTTCACAGTTCATTCGACGCATTTCTACCCATGTACAAAGGTGACGCTAAGCAGATGGTCAATGGTTTGATCGACTTATGCGGCTCCGAGCGGACGCTGGTAATGCCTTCCTTTGTGCTGGGTGGTCGGAACTACGATGCTGGCGAGTATTTCAAGTCGCGGCCCTTTGATATCCGGCGTACGCCCTCAGAAGCAGGCTTATTGACTGAAGTGTTCCGGAGAACGCCGAATGTTTTGCGCAGCCTCCATCCAACTTGCAGCCTCTGCGCCCTGGGACCATTGGCAAAGCAACTAACGTCCGGTCATCATATTTCCAAGAGCGGAATGAGCCCGGATAGCCCGTTTGGGGTCATGACCCAGCGGCGGACAGCGATACTAGGCTTAGGCGTCGAATACTATCGGTGTCTGACTCATGTCCACACAGCGGGTGATCAGATGGGAGACACATTCCCGATCAAGTTTTCCAATTCTGCCTGGATGCAAGTCACCTTAGTTGACTATGACGGCAGCCGTTACCAGTACAAATTAGGGCTGCCTGATCGGACCAAGAAGTTAGATCTTACGATTCTCTGGTCTCTGCTTTCCAAGGAAGAACTTGTCGAATGGCGTTTTCACGGCGTCCCGATGTTTCTAATTCCGCGAGCGGGCCTGCTAACGGAACGTCTCGTGGAGGCTGCGCGGCGAGGGATTACGGTTTACGGAACAGTTCCCGTTTAGCGAAATAGCTGGTCCGGGTAGCAGATCAACAACAGATCAAAGGAGATCGCGTTGAGCGAAATGAGCGAATTGAACACGCGACGGCTGCTTTTAGCCGGCGATACAACCCTGGATCCGCTTGGGCGGCTGCTTGAGCGCTCGCAGGAAGCACCGCGCCTGCAAATTTCGGCCGCGCCTTATGGGCAGGTCTACCAAATCCTTCTCAATGCCAGTCATCCAGCCTGGGAATTCAAACCGGACATGCTCGTGCTTTGGACTGCACCTCAGCTGACGTTGCCCTCAATGGAAAAGCTGCTCCGGTTCGCGTCCGGGCCGGCTTCCGAAGTATATGAAGTGGTACTTCGCGAAGCGGAGCAATTCGCGCAGCTCGTGGTTCAGGCCGCATCGCGGGTTGCCCAGGTATTAGTTCCCACCTGGGTCTTGCCAAGTTATGAGCGTTGGATCCAAACTTTAACCTGGAGGCACGGGGTCGGACCGGCGAACCTCCTGGCTAAAGCCAATCTGATACTGGCAGAGAAATTCTCAGCTCGAGAAAACATTGTTTTGTTGGATGCCGGATACTGGCAGGCGAGTCTAGGGCGCCCGGCGTACGATCCGCGCATGTACGCTGTGGCCAAAATTCTGTATTCGCCTAGTCTCTTTGAGAAGGCCGCTGCGGAAATAAAATCGGTTCTACGCGGATCACTCGGCCAAACCAAGAAAGTGATCGTTTGCGATCTCGACAACACTCTTTGGGGAGGAGTGGTCGGTGACGATGGCCCTGAAAGCATCAAGTTGGGCGCGCCTGATCCAGTAGGAGAATGTTTTCATGCCTTTCAGAAAACGCTGAAAGGGCTGCGCTCCCGCGGTGTTTTGCTGGTCATATGTAGCAAGAACGACGAAAAGTTCGCCCTTTCGGTGATCGAGACGCATCCGGCCATGGTACTGCGTAAGAGCGACTTTGTTGCGTGGCGAATTAACTGGAAGGACAAAGCCGAGAATCTGGTGGCTCTGGCCAAAGAATTGAATTTGGATCTCGACTCCTTTGTCTTTCTTGATGACAGCCCACAGGAGCGTGACCAGGTTCGCCAAGTCTTGCCGGAAGTACACACTCCGGACCTGCCGGTATCGCCGTCCGAACTCGCACCCTTTCTGTCTGCAATGACTTGCTTCGAAACGCAGACTATTGGTGGGGAAGACTTGCGGCGAACGGAAATGTATCAGGCCGAGCGTGGCCGTAAAGAGGCGCTCGAGTTGAGCACTGACGTGGACACTTGGTTAAAGTCGCTGCAAATCGAAGTCCGAGCGACCCCTCTGCGTCGCGAGACTCTAGCTAGGGCGGCGCAATTGTTGAACAAGACAAACCAGTTCAATCTAAGTCTGCGAAGACTAGAGGAAGAGAGCTACTGGAATTGGGCAGCGCAAAACGGTAACGCCTCTTATACCTTCAATGTCGTCGACCGATTTGGAGATTTTGGTCTAACCGGCCTGGTGAGTTTTTCGTTCAATGGGACTGAGGCCAGGATCGTGGACTTCGTCATGAGCTGCCGTGTGATGGGAAAAAAGGTGGAAGAGGCGCTACTAGGATATGCTGTCGCCCGGGCCATGACCGCGGGCGCTGACCGGGTGGTAGCGACTGTGGTTGAGGGGCCACGCAATCAGCCTATTAAAACGTTTTTTGCCAGCAAGTTCCTAAGCGGCGACGCCGCCACGATTGATCCCGCGCATGTAGGTATTCCACCGCAGATCAGCTTGAAAGAAGAAGTCTTCGAGCTACAACCAGCGCTCTGATCCCTCTATGAATGAACTGATCGCGATACTGAACGATATCCGTCCAGGCCAGAATTTTTCGAAGGCGGACAACTTTTTCGAGCAAGGTGTACTGGACTCACTCGACTTGACGGCTTTGGTCGCCGCTCTCGAATCGCGCTACGACGTTTTTATTGATGTCGACGAGATTACTACTGATAATTTTCGTAACTTGTCCGCGATAAAGACCCTGCTTGAGCGCAAAGGCGTTTGGTCATCATCAGCTGCCTAGATTGCCGACTCCATTTACCGCGACATGAAGTATCTGTTAGTTACGTCCGCCCGCAACGAGGCCAAATTTATCGAAACCACGATCCGGTCTGTGGTTAGTCAAACCTTGGCGCCGGAACGGTGGGTAATTGTGGATGATGGCTCGACGGACGATACCGCATTGATTGTGGAAAAGTATCTCAAAAACTACCACTGGATTGAACTGCTGCGCAGACCGAATCGACCGGACCGGAGTTTCACCGGAAAAGCGCTGGCGGTTAACTCCGCTCTCGAGCATGTGGCTTCGCTTCGGTTTGATGTGGTCGGGAATTTGGATGCAGACGTTTCGTTTGGACCAGACTATATGGCGTTTCTTATCGGCAAATTTGCCGCGGATCCAGAATTAGGAGTTGCCGGAACGCCTTTTACCGAAAACGGATACGATTCCGGCAAAGACAGCTTCGAAGGAGGAAACTACGTGGCTGGACCGTGTCAGCTATTCCGATGGTCGTGTTTTCGCGATATCGGCGGATACGTCCAGAGCCACTGTGGCGGAGTCGATTGGATCGCGGTGATGCAAGCACGAATGCGAGGATGGAAGGTCCGCTCATTCCCGGAAAGGCGATTCCATCATCTCCGTCCGATGGGAACCGCAGAGAAGGGAAAGATAGCTGCCCTCTTTGCTTACGGACGAAAGGATTATTACTTGGGCGGATCTCCGATCTGGCAGCTATTCCGCGTGGCTTATCGCATAACGAAGAAGCCGTATGTCATAGGAGGTCTGACGCTTCTGGCCGGGTATAGTTGGGCGGCTGTGAGAAGGACAAAACGTCCGGTTTCGCCTGAGCTAGTCCGTTTTCATCGGCATGATCAGATGCAAAAACTAAGAGCCATCTTGCGATCGCTATCCCGGCTGAAGCGGGTAGACAGTTTTTCGTTAGATACTGGCGCATAAAAGAGTCACGAGAGTGCAAAAAATTGGCCTATCAGAAGGGTTACCGGAGAAGGTCGCTGCTACGCTGATCGACTTCAGCAAATGGCTAAGCGCCTACGGCGAATCTTCGCTGGATTATCAGACGTTCTATGCGGGCCGCATCGGCCGCTTGGCCAAGACCCTGTATTATCGCAACCGTCGATTAGGCGTTGCGGCGGTCGCGCCAATGGTCTTTTGCGAAGCCTTTATCCCGTCGGCACGCCATCTTTTCTATCATCGGGTTCGATTTCCAATCGCGGATGCTCATTTTGCCATGGGCTTTGCTTTTCTTTATGAGGCGACTGCTGATCCCTACTGGTTGCAGCGAGCAAAACATTTTCTCCGGTCACTCGAAGAGACCAGATGCGCCGACTTTAAAGACTATTGCTGGGGGTATCCGTTCGATTGGGTCACGATTAACGGCTTGATGAAAAGACAGACGCCGCTCATCACGACTACGCCATACGTGTACGAGGCGTTCTTGCAGCTTTGTCAGCTGGAGCCAAAGGAGAAATGGAAGGGCATTATTGAGTCGATCGCCCGGCATGCTGCTACCGATATCAAAGACTTTCCGGTCAACGAGACGGCGAGCGCATGTTCGTACAACCCGTATGATAAGGGAGGTGTGATAAACGCAGCTGCCTATCGTTCCTTCTTACTAACGAGTGCCTCCAAGCTGCTGGTCAACCATTCGTATGGGGAAATTGCCAAGAGGAACTTAAACTTCGTTTTATTGAACCAGAATCCGGACGGTTCCTGGTATTACGCCATCGACGGCGTGCGAGATTTCGTGGACCATTATCACACTTGCTTCGTTTTGAAAGCGCTCGCAAAGGTTCATAGCCTAACCGGTGATAAAGGCTGTCTCGAGGTCATTGCGAAAGGGGTACAGTATTATCTTGCTAACCTTTTCGCTGAAGACGGGCTACCCCGCCCGTTCTCCAAGGCACCGCGGTTAACCGTCTACAAGCGGGAGCTCTATGATGTCGCCGAATGTATAAATTTGTGTTTGCTGCTGAGAGATCGTTTCCCACAGTTAAACGATACCTTGAACACGGTGGTCAGCGGGGTTCTAAAAGAGTGGGTTAGACCCAATGGCTCCTTCCGGTCGCGTCGCCTCTACTTCGGATGGGATAACGTTCCGATGCACCGGTGGGGTCAGTCACAGATGTTTCGCAGCCTGGCTTACTTCCTGGCAGAACATGAATGCCGATCTTCCAGCGAGAAAGTATTGACGGAAAAGGTGAGACCCGAGCTAACCGTTGCGTGCCAGGCGGCCTCGACTTCACTTCCGATCGCCTAATCGAGAAGTTTTCTCACCGAAGAGTCTTCTAACGTTAGTCTGGCAAATCCAAAGAAAAGTATGTGCGGGATCTGCGGTCAATTCAACTTTGTTAGTGGGGAGCTCGTCTATCCGGAGCGGGTTGCGCGGATGGCGCAGTCAATTATTCATCGCGGACCGGATGACGAAGGTAGCCATTTCGACGGTGCGCTCGGACTTGGATTCAGGCGTCTTTCCATCATCGATCTGGCCGGAGGGCACCAGCCGATGTCGGACGATGCGAAAAAAGTTTGGGTCGTTTTCAACGGAGAAATCTACAATTTTAAAGAACTTCGGTCTGATCTCGAAAGCCGCGGGCATCAGTTTCGAACCAACTCCGACACTGAGGCCATTGTTCATGGGTACAAAGAGTGGGGTACGGAAGTATTCTCTCGCCTGAACGGGATGTTCGGTCTCGCCATTTGGGATGTAGATAAGCAGCGCTTGGTCGTGGCGCGTGACGCCATGGGGATCAAACTGATCTATTATCGGCTGCAGGATGGTACACTGACCTTCGCGTCCGAAATCCGTGCGATCTTGGCGGCAGAGGAGACGGGTCCCGAGATTGACCCGATCGCGCTGAACCTTTTTCTTCGATACCGGTATACGCCCTCGCCGCTGACCATCTTTAAAGGCATCCGGAAGCTTGCGCCCGGGTCGATGCTTGTCGTCGAGGCCGGCCGCTGCATTGAGCAACGTTGGTATGATTATACGCCGACTCCTTTTGACGGGCCGAAAGAGGATGAAGAAGCCGCCAAAGAATTGCTAAACCTCTATGAAGCCGCAGTACAGCGTCATCTGATCAGCGACGTTCCTCTCGGACTGCTTTTGAGCGGGGGACTTGATTCAGGATTGCTATTGGCGTTGATGAACCGTTACGGAAGCGGATGGCCTGCCTACACGGTGGGATACGGTGAAACATTCGAAGACGACGAACTAGTTGATGCCGCCGCCACGGCAGCCTTGCTGGGAGCTCGCCATGTGCTGGTCAAAATCGACCGGCAAGAATTTGAGGATTCTCTGCCTAAGATCGTTGAGTGTTTGGAAGAACCGGTCGCGTCCTCATCGATCGTCCCAATGTATTTCGTCTGCCAGCGAGCTCGTGAGGATGTGAAGGTTGCTTTGGTGGGCCAAGGACCTGACGAAGCATTGGGAGGTTATCGGCGACATTTGGGAGTTTACTACGGTGATATGTGGCGTGGTGTGCCCGGTCCCATTCGGGGATTGCTAGGAACTGCCATCAAACGGCTGCCTCGTAACGAGACACTGAAGCGCGGCATAAACTCGCTCGATGTTCAGGATCGTCTCCAACGTTATCAACAAGTTTTTTCCCTGGCCCCCGGGCCTCAGATTGATGGTCTATTCCGGGACGATTTTTCTTATGCGAAATTAGATCACAGTCTTGTTGATGCCTGGCGTGAGTTGGTGCCGCAGATGGAATACGCGGATGAACTAGGCGGCTTCCAACTTCTCGAGTTGCGCTCTTCGTTGCCCGATGAGCTGCTGATGTACACAGACAAACTCTCGATGGCGCACAGTCTTGAGATTCGGGTGCCATACTTGGACCGCACCGTTGTGGAATTTGCCCAAAGATTGGATGCCGGTCACAAGATCAGGCACGGGACTGGGAAGTGGCTCCATCGGAAAGTGTGTCAGAAATTCCTGGATCCTCGGACTCTCCGGCGTAGAAAACGCGGCTTCGCAGCGAACGTGGTCGATGGCTGGTTCCGATCATCGCTGCAAGGTAAACTCCAGGAAATGCTCCTGGACGAAAGTTCACTCATGTTCAACTTGCTCGAACCTCAAGCTGTCCAAAGACTTTTGCGCGAGCATCGGTCCGGCCGTCAGGACAATTACAAACTGCTATTCAGTCTGGCTATGCTTGAGCAATGGTTACGTAGCAGCGGTTCGTCATGCGCACCCGTTGTTTCTCAACTATGAATGTCACCGATCCTCTCAAGAATGGCTTGGCTGAGATCCGAGTTGCCGGGAAGACGCTCTATGTGCCTGCTGCAGAGATCTGCGATAGAACGGTGGTAGTTACCGGGAACTGGTTACGACGAGCGGCGATCAGAGATGAGAATTTAGTTGAGGGTGAGATCGTCGAAAGACCGGAGTCGTTTCTCGAGCAATTGAAGCGCAGCCGCCTCCACGCGGACATCCTCAGTTTTTGCCAAAAAATTCCGGATACCACGCCGAGGTACCAGTTCCATTTAGAGTGGGATAACTGGGCAGTGGTTCCAATCACCAATTACAAGGCGTGGTGGGAGGAAGTGCCTCAAGAGACAAGAAAGAATGTTCGCCGGGCAGGAAAACGCGGGGTGGTCGTGCGCACCGCAACTTTCAGCGACGAGTTCGTGAAAGGTATCCTAGGAATCTACAACGAGACTCCTATACGACAAGGCAGACGATTCTGGCACTTTGGCAAAGATTTTGAAACCGTAAAACGAGAGAGTTCTACCTATCTAGATCGAAGCGAATTTATCGGGTCCTACTTCAATGACGAACTGATTGGGTTCATCAAGATCATTTATGTCGATCATATGGCCACGCTGATCCACATTGTCTCGAAAAATGCACACCAAGATAAACGGCCGATTAACGCCATGCTGGCTAAGGCGGTTGAGGTCTGCGCAGAAAGAGGAATCTCCTTTTTGATTTACGGTAAATACATCTACGAAGGAAACGAAAACAGTCCTCTGACTGAGTTTAAAAGGCGAAACGGATTCGTATCGATACGATATCCCAGGTATTTTATTCCACTAACTGTAAAGGGAAGCCTTGCGCTAAATTGGGGCGTTCATAACGGCTTCAAGCCCCTGGTTCCCCAGTCGGCGGCTAATCTCTTCCGGAGGGGCCGTTCGTGGTTCTACCAACGCCGATATCCTGACGCCGGTGCTTTATCTGTTAATAGTAACTCAGCCGAAGCCAAGGCCATTTAAGAAAAGACTTGTAAAGTAGTTTAGCTTAGGGTTAGTAACAATTAACGCTGGTGTAGCTCAATGTCAGAGCAGCTGAATTGTTTTCAGCAGATGGAGTGTTCAAATCCTCCCGCCGGCTCCAATTGCTAGTTGTTCGTTTTTTTGTTCGCTCTCTTAGACGCTCGGGCGCCGTCAATCATCCGCGACACGCGGAAATAGAGACTGACGATTTATATCGCGTCCTAACCAGAAGATCACATGCCGGGTATTACGGGTATAATCACTAATCGTTTGAGCGAGAACCATCGCGTCCAGCTGGACGCGATGGTCAAACCTTTAGTGCACGAGGATTTTCATAAGCCGGGAACGGTGATAAACGAGGACGAGGGAATTGCCGTTGGTTGGGTCTCGCATGCCGGCTCGTTTTCGGACTGCATGCCGGTCTGGAATGAAGATAGGAGTGTTCTTCTAATATTACACGGTGAAGTCTATCAGGACCGCGGTCAGATTGAAGAACTTCGGACGGAAGGCCACCAATTTAGCAGTGCTGACGCCAGTTTTCTGGTTCACCTCTACGAGAAATTGGGACGAAAGTTCCTGGAAGAGATGAATGGGTGGTTCTCTGGGATTATTGTTGATTTGCGAGAGAAGCAGGCAGTTCTATTCAACGATCGATTCGGTGTTGGCCGAGTCTGCTATCATGAGGATAGAGACGGATTTTATTTTTCGTCCGAAGCGAAATCACTCCTGAAGGTGCTCCCGCGCCTGCGAGCGCTCGACGTGCGAAGTCTCGGTGAGGTTATGTCCTGTGGAACCGTCTTACAGAACCGGACATTGTTTTCAGGAATCTCGTTGCTACCAGCAGGTTCGGCCTGGTCATTTTGGAAAACGTCAGGCGTGCGAAAAGAAGTGTACTTTCGACCGGGAGTTTGGGAAGAGCTGCCGAAACTGACGGACGCCGAATATTACGAGCAATTGAAAGAAACATGGAAGCGTGTTCTGCCAAACTACTTCCCGGGAAGTGAGCGATCGGGGCTGTCTCTCACTGGCGGCGTCGACAGTCGGATGATTTTGGCTTGGGCGCCGCGCGCAGCTGGAGAGCTTCCCTGCTACACTTTCAGTGGCCGGTATCGCGATTGTAATGATGTTAAACTGGCTCGGCAATTAGCAAATGTCGCTCGGCAACCGTATCAAACCATTCCCATCAACGATCTCTTTCTATCCCAGTTTCCATCGCTGGCCGAGAAAGTCGTTTACATCGGTGAGGGTAATCTGGACGTATCCGGCGCAATTGATCTTTTCGTCCAGCGCGAGGCCAGAAAGATAGCACCTGTTCGAGTGACGGGTACGAACGGGGGTGAACTTCTGCGTCGCCTTGTCATGTTCAAACCGTCTGGTGTCGTTGAGGAGATGGTCAGTCCGGATATGCAACGGTCCCTAGACGAAGCGGTATCGACGTACTTCCATGAGTTAGACTGTCATCGACTTTCCTTCACCGCCTTTAAGCAGACACCCTGGTTCATGAACTCCAAGTTCATGGTCGAACGTTCGCAGATCACGATGCGACTACCCTTCTGCGACAATGACCTTGTGCGTCTCTCGTATCAAGCGCCACCGAGTCAGGCTCAAGCCAACGAGCCGGCTCTAAGGCTTATCTCAGAGGGGAACGGCGCCCTTGGAGAGATCGGTACCGATCGAGCTCTATACCTGCATTCTGCTTTGGGTATTACAAAAATGCGTCACCTGATCCAGCAGTTTACCTTCAAGGCGGAGTACGCTTACGACATGGGCATGCCGCAATGGTTAGCACGAGCAGACCACGCGCTGGCGCCTTTGCGACTGGAAGGCTTCTTTTTGGGTCGCCACAAATTCCATCACTTCCGAGTTTACTATCGAGACGAGTTATCGTCCTACGTCCGGGAGATTCTTTTGGATTCACGGACTCTAAAGAGATCGTTCCTGAGAAAACAGGCGATTGAAGAGATGGTGCGGGGCCACGTCTCTGGATATCGTAACTACACTTCGGAAATTCACCGACTCCTAACGATCGAACTGATGCAAAGGCAGTTGATAGAACAAAACTAGAGCGAAAACTCCTGGCCAGCGCTTGGCCATAAGGAGTGGGTTGGATGTGTGACTGTCGGTCAGTCGGGCGGTGCAAGATACGTGGCTATCAAAAAGGTGTTATCAGGTACGAGAGGCATGGACAAGATATCAGTCTCAGTGCGAGCAGTTCCGGAATCGGGGGAGCTGGCAAGATCGGCCAGCTCGAATGAGGGGAAGCGGAGAGATCAGCCGGCGGCACCTTCACAGGTCGCGATTTTGACGGGTGGAGGAGACAGACACTACGCGTTGGGGCTGGCAGGAACGCTGATCGACCATGGAGTGAGATTTGATTTCATCGGAAGTAATGAACTTGACGATCCCCTTCTCCACCAGAGCGGCCTGGTCCGCTTCTTAAACCTCCGCAAGGATATTAGCACGAATGCATCGCCGGTAAGAAAAGTGGTGCGTGTGTTGCTCTACTATTGGCGACTTTTGGTCTATGCCGCCGGAGCGAAGCCCAAGGTGTTTCACATTCTTTGGCAGAATAAGTTCCTCTGGTTGGATCGGACCCTGGTGATGCTCTACTATCGGGCGCTTGGAAAACGCATTGTTTTCACCGCTCACAACGTCAATGCCGGTCGGCGCGACGGCAATGACAGTTTGTTGAACCGGCTGACACTTAAAAGCCAATATGCATTGGCTGATCACATCCTGGTTCATACGGAACAGATGCGGAAGGAACTTCAGTCTGAGTTTAAGGTGGATGCATCTAAGGTGAGCGTTATTCCTTACGGGATTAACAACGCTGTGCCGGACACGGCGCTAACAAGTTCAGAAGCGAAACAACGACTTGGTCTGGTGCCATCGCATAAGGTAGTACTGTTCTTTGGGAGCATTGCACCTTACAAAGGCTTAGAATATCTCATCGAAGCGATGCGCTTCCTGGCTCCACAAGACTCGCACTACCGCCTGATTATCGCCGGGCGGCCCAAAAATTGCGAATCTTACTGGGAATCGCTGCAGAAGCGGTTTTCCGGCCCGGACCTTCGGTCCAGTGTGATTGAGCGTATCGAGTATGTGCGCGATGCCGACATCGAGATTTACTTCAAAGCCGCGGACGTCCTGGTACTACCGTATCTTTGTATTTTCCAGAGTGGAGTCCTTTTTCTGGGCTACAGTTTTGGTTTGCCGGTAATTGCTTCGGATGTTGGCGCGTTCCGGGACGATGTCCTCGACGGGACAACCGGATTTATCTGCCGGCCGGGCAAAGCGATCGATTTGGCCAAGCGAATCGATCAGTATTTTTCCCATCCATTATATCGGGAACTCGAACAACGGCGAGGAGACATCCAGGCGTTCGCGAAAGAGAGGCATTCCTGGACCAAAGTCGGCGGGATCACGCGAGTGGTTTACCTGAACCTGCTCGAGCAAAATCAAAGCATTTCCTAGCAAAAGCGGTCTCCAAAGCAGGAAGCGGAAGGACCGCAAATGCGTGCGCGTTGAAAGGATTTTTGGTTATGGTCGGTAAATCAGTTCTGCTGTTATTGGTGCTTTCGCTAGTCGGTGGCGGGCCGGCGTTAGGATTTACTAAGCTCGCAGACGGCACGTTGCAGAGCAACGGGTCCGAATTCGACACTCAGGCAGCGATCAACGCAGCTCGTCCTGGTTCAACGGTACAGATTCCGAATGGGAACTACTCGTGGACCTTGGGTGTGGTAATACTTGGGAAACCAATTCGCCTGAAAGCGGAGTCAGTCGATGGCGTCACTATCACCAATCGCTCGACTGCGGATGCGTTGATCTCGGTTTTTGAGGCCAGAAACGGCAACGTCGATGTCGGCGGATTTCGATTTCTGCCGGGGTTTAGTTCCGGGCCTCCCGGGATGCGCAATGATATTCGCGTAACTCATTCCCCGGGGGGCAAGCCCGTGCTCGTGCACGACTGTTACTTTGAAACTAACTACGTCTCGGCCATCTTTGGTCTTGGCTGGGGGACTAACGGAGGCGTTATCTGGCGTTGTAAGTTCTTCTCGAACTACAATCTTGACGGAGGCATTCAGTTCAAAAGCACTAGCAGCGAAACCTGGCGAACGCCCTCCACGATCGGAATGGCCGATGTAAACGGGACGGCCAACACTTACATCGAGGACTGTACGTTCATCGGTATTTTTATCGGTGCTGTTGATTTCGATGACAATTCTCGCACAGTGCTCCGTCACTGTACCCTAGAAGATTCGATGGTTTACTGTCATGGCCAGGACACCAGCCCCGACGGGGCTCGTCATTGGGAAGTCTACGACAACAAGTTCATTTACACCGCTTCAGGGTCTCCACCCGGTTTTCCAAATGTCAGCTACCCATTGAATCTTCAGGCGTGGCTTTCGATTCGCGGCGGCACTGGAATCATCGCTGACAATGTTTTTCAGAACATTTCGACAAAAAATCAGGCTATCCAAATGAACGTTTTTTCTATCAATCGCCGTTCGCTTACGATCCCTTGCCAGACCCGTTATCCTGCCGCAAGGCAGGTGGGGCAGACCTGGATCGGCGCCGGCGGTTATTCCTATACGAACGCTCCTATTGATGGAGGGGGGTATTCGACGGATCCGGTTTACATTTGGGGTAACAGCGGCACAGCGACGGACAGTCCAGCTTTTGTCGGATTGAACCAATACTTGCCTGATGAATGCGGAAACGGTCAGCGAATAAGTGATTACGTGAAGGCTG
The DNA here is from genome assembly GCA_019237325.1 of Verrucomicrobiota bacterium. GTDB lineage: Bacteria > Verrucomicrobiota > Verrucomicrobiia > Chthoniobacterales > JAFAMB01 > JAFAVN01. The sequence goes on from JAFAHI010000605.1 coordinate 14,553, forward strand.
GACGCGACTACATTCTGGGCAAACCGAAACCCGGCTACGCAAAGTTCACTTACCCGCACCCATTACGGGTGACTGCTGAGGCGCGCTGGAGTTCCCGTACTAGATAAAAGTTCCATAAATAAGTATTTGCCCTTGCGCGACTTGCATCAGTAGGGAGAGTCGCGGGGATGAATCGCCATAACCGCCCTGACATCGCTGGAGCCGCCTTCCCGGCGGAATATTGTGAGGAGAGTGTTGCCTGTTACCCACTTCTGAGCCGCTGGATCTGTAGATGGAGCGCCAGAGCGAGATCCCATCCGATTCCAATGGCAGTCCTGCTCGCGCTATTCGGGTGCCTACCGGCGTTTGCTTTCCAGAGACTCGGTAGCAACGAGCTGCTAACCAATGGTTCCGCTGAAGACACCCAGAAGGCAATTAATGCGGCCACTGATGGAACCATTATCAAATTACCAGACGGCAAATACACCTGGTACCGAGAAGTTACTAATTCCAAGAAGACCGCGATTCATCTGATCGCAACAAACGCAGGACGAACGATCATCAAGAGAAGCGTCACTCAACGGGATATGATCTTTCTGAATGCTTCCCCCAACGGCAATGCTGAAATAAGCGGAATCCACTTCGAAGATCCCTACGCGGACAGCGAAACCAACTACTCGTTCTGTCTAGACGTTAACCAAACCAGCGGCCTGCCAGTGCTCATTCATGACTGTTCATTCGTTAGTTCTTCCAAACAGGGATTCAACTATCTCGTACGGTTTATCGGGAACGGGGGAGTCCTCTGGAACTGCTCTTTTGCGGCTAAAAACGATATGCTGGGCGGAATCAGCTTTGTTAACACCACCAGCAATTGTTCTGTCTGGAACCAGCCGGATTCAATGGGCGCCGGCCAGGATTCGACTGGTCTGAACCAGGGTGACCCAACTGGTAGCCTGGATACCTACATAGAGAACTGCGTATTCCAAGACATGGATTTGGCTTGCACTAACTTCGACGATAATTCGCGAGCCGTCGTCAGATATTGCACGGTGAATAACGCAACCCTCAATTCGCACGGTCAAGAGACCAGCATTTGGGGCACTAGACACTGGGAGATTTATAACAATACGTTCAACTATTCGACCAGCGGAAGAGCTTACGGCGGTGATAGTTACCCGTTAAATATGAACGGGTGGTTTGGTATCCGAGGCGGTACGGGAGTCATAACCAATAACGCAATGGACGATCTCCCGTTCCACAAACTCGGTATTCTTCTGACCATCTATTCGATCGACCGAAGAGATTCGATACCATGCCAAACTGCGTATCCGGCGGCTCACCAGACAGGACAAGGTTGGAGCGCCGCGAGCACGGCACAATACGGACATCCCGCGCTTTCAAAAGACGGAACGGGCGCTGTCCCCGACCCCATTTACATCTGGAATAATACCGGAACGGAAACGACTGACCCGGGCTATGTTGGTGTGTACCAATTCACCCCTGACGAATGCGGTAATCACGAAAAAATCGATACATTCCTGCAGGAAGGCCGCGATTATTTTGTCAATGAGGCAAGACCGGGATGGACCCCATACACCTACCCGCATCCTTTGCGACGAAATGCGGTGGGTCCAAGTGGTTCGGCGCCATTAGCGCTCGCTCCTAAATGATTGGGTGAGCGGGTAAAAGAGCAAGGTTAGAAAAGACGCTGCTTTTTACAAATAATCGGTTTGCCCGCCGTCCGTTTGATCAAGCAAGTTCGACCTGTGCGGATACTATATTTGACGCCGTACTGGCCACATCGGGTGACCTCGGCCTCGGAAGTCCGTGCGCTCAATGTGGTTCGTGCTCTGCGGGAGCGCGGTGAGGTAGAAATCGTGGTGGTGGGTGGCGAGGGAGCCGAGGAAGAGTGGATGGCGGTGGCAGAAAAAGAGTTTAGAGTTGCCTGCAGTTTCCCCATTGCGACCTACGCCCCCCGACGGTTTTACGAGAAGCTGGCAGAGACCTTAGACCCCCGTCGTCATTACCCGGACTGCTACGGCGTTGATCAGAAGGCGCTGCAGCGAATACAGAAGATCGCTCAGGAATTTGATGTTGTTTGGTTCTGTAAACTTCGGACTGCTGACAATTTCCCGGCCTGGGCCTGGCCCCGGTCTGTAGTCGATATTGATGATTTGCCGACTATGTATGAACGATCGGTTTTCCGAATGGAGGTCGGCATACGAAAGCGACTCGCTTCTGCCAGGCGACTGCTGCACCTGTTTCACCGGGAAAGGCTGATCAGCGAGAGATTCAGTGTACTCGTGGTTTGTAGCGAAGCGGACAAGCGCTACTTGCAGAAGCGAAAAATCAGAACGCCCTTACATGTAGTGCCGAATGGGTATACCCCTCCCGCTGAGCTGCCGGTCCGCAGGCCCGTACAGCCGCCTCGGATCGGTTTCATTGGCATTTTCGATTATGCGCCCAATCTTGACGGCATCAGTTGGTTTGCCAGAGAGTGTTGGCCTCGGGTAAAAAAGGAGATTCCCGATGCGCGCCTTCGTCTGGTGGGGCGTCGGAGCGACAGCTCTTTGAAGCCGCCGGGGGTTGATATTGACGGGCTCGGTTGGGTTGCTGATGCCGCTGCAGAAATTAGTACATGGTCGGCAATGATTGTGCCTATTCAGCGAGGAGCCGGTACGCGCGGCAAGATTGCGCATGGACTAAGCCTGAAGTGCCCAATCGTCTCCACAACGCTCGGGGCGCACGGTTACGAATTTACTAATAGTTACGACGGGTTTCTGGCGGATTCGCCCGCAGATTTTGCTAACGCCTGTATTCGAACAATTCGGAATCCGGAAGAAGCTGCGGCCATGGCAGATCGCGCCTGGCTGCGTTTTCTTGAGAATTGGACCTGGGATGCAATCAAGCCTCGGATCTGGGATGCAGTTGATGATTGTTTGCGCTTCAGCGAGTGCCGAGCTGAGCAACGCGTGAACCGCCCTGTGCTAACGCGCTGAAACAGTAACACGGAGAAATACAGAGACGCGACCAGACGATGCGCGCGATCCGGATTCTGTATCTATCGGCTTATTGGCCGCGCAGCCAGCCACTGTGCGGCGGCGAGTGGCGAGCGCTGGGGGTTGGTCGCGCTTTGCAAGAACTTGGCTCCGTACAGACGATCGTAGTGAGATCTGGCGCCATCGAAGAAGCGCGTGCTAACAAGACAACAAACGAACTGAACGTTATCCGTTGTATTGAGCCCCAGCGTCGGTTTCGGACAGGGCTGCGAGGTAAGATTCGATGGGCGGTTGATCCGCGTGTTCCGTATCCTCTCGGCTGTGGCGCAGACGCCGATGCGAGTGCTTTTGTTTTCCAAAAAATTAACGACTCAGACCTGGTTTGGTTCTGCAATTTTCGTACGCCCTATATGTTCGAGAATTCCATCTGGCCGAAATCCGTTCTCGATGTGGACGACTTACCGAGTTGTTTTGAAAAGTCGATGCTGCCGGCGGCTACCGGGTTTCGAGACTGGGTCGCGCGAATGGTGCGGGTTTACAGTTGGAGGCGTCGCGAAAGCACTCTGGGAGAGCGTTTCACGGTGCTGGCAACCTGTAGTGAATCTGATGAAGCCTACCTGCGCAAAATCGGCTGTACTGGGCCGGTACATGTCATACCGAACGGCTTCGACCAGCCTACCGGCGAACCTGTCCGTAGACCAGCGACCCCTCCGAGGATCGGTTTCGTTGGCCCGTTTTCGCATCCTCCCAATCTCGAGGGTATTCGCTGGTTTGCGAAGGAGTGCTGGCCGTTGATAAAGCAGCGAGCACCAGATGCGCGGCTGCGAATTGTCGGGAAAGGGAGTGAGACTGAGTTGAAACCAATTGGCTCCGATATAGACGGTTTAGGTTGGGTCTCGGACCTGGCGAGCGAGGTGGCGAGCTGGTCACTGATGGTGATACCTATCAGGTCAGGAGCGGGAACGCGGGTAAAGCTCGCCCAAGCTTTAAGCCTGAAATGTCCAGTCGTTTCCACATCGTACGGTGCCTACGGTTACGATGCAACGGATGGGAGCTACATGCTATTGGCCGATTCAGCAGACGCGTTTGCCAAAGCTTGTATCGACGTTGTTGGTAGCCCTAACCAGGCCCAGGCCATGGCGGACAAGGGTTGGAAGGAGTTTCTGCAAAAGTGGACGTGGAACGCGATCGCTCCTCGAGTTTGGGCGGCAGCAGAAGAGTGTCTAAGACGAAGTAAGACTCTGCATTCCAAAGTTTGAACCCCAATCCCGAACTTTAGAAAGCCCCAGCCCCGAAATTCTTCGAGGTAAAATTACGCGGATTACTAAGATCCGACGCTGCGGATCTTAAAACGTTTTTGGTTTGAATTTGTGATGGCGGATCGACCCTTGGTTTCAATCTGTTTACCGAACCGGAACTCACGTCCGTATCTCCCGGAGCGGATCGATACGATTCTTGGGCAAACCTACCGGGAATGGGAGCTAGTCGTAAGCGACAATTTCTCGGAAGATGGTGCTTGGGAATTCTTTCAGAGTATAGCAGCGCGGGACCAACGGGTTTCCATAACGCAGGCGCCTCTCGGCATTTATGAAGGATGGAACGACTGTATCCGTCAAGCGCGCGGGGAATATGTTTATATCGCAACCAGTGACGATACGATGGCTCCTGACTGCCTGGAGAGATTAGTAACCGCTCTTGAGCGCCACCCAGAATGCGATATTGCCCATTGCAGCCTCAAGGTTATCGATAGTTGCAGCCGCGAATTTGATCATGGCTGGTCGACGATCAGTCTGTTCGCTTTGAGTAGCGGGCCGCTGATCGATGTTCCTCACGTACGAATGGCGCCATTTGATGCTTTGCTGCTCTTTTCTGGTCGAACGGTCTACTGGTCCATCACGCAGTTGCTGATCCGGCGCCGGCTATTTGAAAAGATAGGTCTATTTGAGTCCAAGTGGGGCTCGATAGGAGATGTTAACTGGCAAATGAGAGCTTGCCTGGTTGCAAACACCGTTCACGTCACCGACACGTGGGCTGGATGGCGAATTCATCCGACTCAAGCGACCGGAACGATCAATTATTACTCACCGGACCATGAGAGAAAAACGCAGGAGATGATCGAGCATGCCATCCGATCTACGCAACCCCTGATGTCAAAAAGAGTTTTTGCCCGATTGCGCAACAAGTGGTCCTGCGAAGCGCGCAGTCTGCGTCAAGTGGTGCGAGGGATGGAACAAAGTCCAACGAAAAGCGCGCGTCGTCTCTTTCTTGTGCAAGAGCTGTTACGCGGAGAGTTTGGGGCTTCGTTTCATTTGCGAATGCGTAGGGCAAGTAATCCCTATTGGCCCCAAGCGGCCAGAAAGTGGGCTCTCGAAAGTGGTTTAAAAAGATCTCTGATCCCGCTGGCGTAACCGCAGATTAACTCAGATAAATTCTTCGAAAGCCTCGCCCATGATTCTGCTACCCTTCATCGGCGGTTGGGTCCGATCGTCATAGTCCTTAAAGTCGCTGGTAAGTTTTCTGCGAGTTCCCCATGAGTAAACCCGTCCTTAGCATTGGACTACCCGTTTATAACGGGCAGAGATACCTTTCCAAGGCGCTTGGTTCGTTGTTGAATCAGGAATTCGCGGACTTTGAGTTGATCGTCTCAGACAACGGCTCAACCGATCAGACGGAAGCAATTTGCCGGGAGGCGGCGGCCAGAGATGCTCGGATTCGCTATTTGCGCCACGATCAAAACCAGGGGGCAACCTGGAACTTCAGGAAGGTGCTGGAAGCTTCGTCGGGAGAGTTTTTCAAGTATGCCGCCTACGATGATGAATGCTATCCGGCAATGTTGCGGAAGTGCATGGACGTCATCAGAAAAGATTCCTCAATTGCCCTAGTCTATACCCGTTCTGAGCTGATTGATGAGAACTCAGTCGTGGTCCCACCGGAATGTTCGCCCCGTTGGGACTCGATTGCGACGTCCGCTAACTACGCTTCAATTCGTCTTTGGCAGGTTCTCTGGCGGGTTCTCCATGGTCAGGCGTGTTATGGTGTTATTCGCGCGTCGTTCCTTCGACGGATGAGGCCGTTCGGATCGATTGCCGGCGATTGGGTGGTGCTAGCGCAGTTGGCCATGTTAGGGAAGATCGTGGAAATACCGGAAGTGCTGTTTCGTTTGCGACGCCATAGCAGCAATAGTTGGAACGGGACGGCGACTCCGGTCCAGGTCCTGCAGTGGCACAATCCACGGGCGAGCCAACTCGAGAAACTTATTCCCTTTCGGGTCGCGATCGTGCTTGAGCACATGAAATCGGTTAATTACTTACCGCTTTCACCTACCCAGAAAGTTAGCTGTATGCCGATCGCCTGTGTGACACCGCCTGCGCGCAACGTCTGGATCTGGGTTCTAAGAAAGACCGGGCCTATCCGACGAAAGCTGCGGGCGATCACCGGGTGGAAAGCATTCCTGCCAAGTCATGTCAACGGTTAAATGAACACTATCGAAGAGCTCGTTATTGAAGCTAGCGGCGCAGAGCGTCAATACTGGAATGACCTCTGGCGATATCGTGAGTTATTTCATATCCTGGCCTGGCGCGACCTCGCCGTGCGATATAAACAGACGGTGATCGGTGTTGCCTGGGCGCTCATTCGACCCGTGCTAATGATGCTTATTTTCACCGTGGTTTTCGGGCGAATCGCCAAACTGCCCTCCGATGGCGGTGCGCCGTATGCCATCATGGTGTTAGCTGGAATGTTACCCTGGCAGTTCTTCTCCACAGCGCTGACCGAATCCAGCAACAGTTTGATCCAGAACTCTAATCTGATCTCTAAGATTTACTTTCCGCGCCTGATTGTTCCGGCCGCGTCCGTCATTACTAGCGCGGTTGATCTGTTGATTTCATTTTCGATCATGGCGGTTATGATGGCGTTCTACAATCAATGGCCGGACTGGCGCGTTCTATATTTACCTCTTTTCATTGCGCTGGCTCTGGCTGCTGCGACTGGCGCCGGCCTATGGCTGTGTGCACTGAATGTAGAGTACCGAGACTTTCGCTACATCGTGCCGTTCATCGTGCAGTTCGGGATGTATGTCTCGCCCGTGGGATTCAGTAGTTCCGTTGTGCCGGAACAGTGGCGTCTGTTGTATAGCATAAATCCAATGGTGGGTGTGATTGACGGCTTTCGCTGGGCGATTTTGAGAGGAGGGCCACAGATTTATTGGCCCGGGTTGTTCGTTTCGGTCGGGTTAACGGCTGCGCTTTGTTATTCGGGATTGTGGTATTTCCGCAAAATGGAACGCACTTTTGCCGATGTTATTTAGTACTACACTATGTCGGACTGGATTATCAGAGTTGAAAATATCGGTAAGCGATATCGGCTTGGGCGCGAGACTCGCGGAAGCTATGTCACACTTCGTGAGGTTGTTTCCGAGCGTTTCAAGGGCCTCTTTCGAAGCCAGAGCCTCGGTCCTGCGCGGGAGAACGATTTCTGGGCAATCAAAAATGTCTGCTTCGAGATAAAAAAAGGAGAAGTGGTTGGGATTATCGGCCGGAACGGTGCCGGCAAATCTACACTGCTAAAGATCTTGAGCCGGATTACCGCTCCAAGTACGGGACGGGTTCGCTTGCGGGGCCGCGTAGCTAGCCTGTTGGAGGTGGGGACAGGTTTTCATCCGGAGTTAACCGGCCGGGAGAACATATTTCTGAACGGGTCAATTCTCGGGATGACGAGGGCAGAGATTCGGAGGAAATTCGACGAGATCGTGGCGTTCTCGGAGATTGCTAAGTTTCTAGATACGCCTGTTAAAAGATACTCAAGTGGAATGTACATTCGTCTGGCCTTCGCTGTGGCCGCGCATCTGGAGCCTGAGATTCTTGTGGTCGATGAGGTTTTGGCCGTGGGCGATGCCGAGTTCCAAAAGAAATGTTTAGGCAAGATGCAAGATGTCGCTACCGCGGGCCGTACCGTCTTGTTCGTTAGCCATAACTTACAGGCGGTTTCGCTTCTTTGCAGCCGCGGCGTATTGCTTCGTTCGGGAACGCTGGCGTACGACGGTGGTGTAGAGGAGGCGACGGCCGCGTATATCTCAAGCTTTGCGAACGGAAGTGATTCCGTTGAGTCGCCCGATCGGAGGACGGGCAGTGGCGAGTATCGATTTACCAAAGCGAGCCCGGTACGGGACTATTTTGGAGGCGCGGAAGAAAAAACCATCCATTTTGAGATTCAGCGCCGGCACAATCATGTCGGCAGGATGTGGCTTTCCGCGTTTGTCGTCGATTCAGCGGGGATGATAGTAGCCCAATGCGATTCGCGACTGGTCGACTGTCTGATCGGCGATTGCGATGGAATTTCCGGTCAATTCCGGCTGCGCTCACCTTGGCTGAAGCCAGGCAGTTACCGTATCGATTTGTTTATCTGCGCATCCGGTCTGGTGGACGTGTGGGAGGGCGCCTGTTCCCTGAATATTTCTCCGATCTTACCGTATCAAAATTCTGTGTCAGAGGATGGGGTAAAGGGCGGGGTGGTATTCGCTGACTTCAGCTGGCAAACGGGTCAAGGCGCCAACCAGCGAGAGTTTTTCGCCATAAATGGCTCATCGCGGGGCGTTCCGGCAAACACGACTTTTCCCCGATCGTAATAACAATTCTCTATTCGCTTCGGATTCGCATGGAAAAGCCGTTGGTCATTTGTTTGACGCCTATAAAAGATGAGGCTTGGATACTTGAGCGCTTCCTCAGATGTACCAGCACCTGGGCCGATCATATCATCATTGCGGACCAGCAGTCCAAGGACGGATCCAAGGAGATCGCTCGCAGGTTCCCTAAGGTCACCCTGATAGAAAATAGTTCAGAGTCCTTTAATGAGCCGGATCGACAGCAACTCTTGATCTCCGAGGCCAGGAAAATTCCCGGCCCGAAAGTTTTGATGGCGCTGGACGCGGACGAATGTTTCACCTCGAACTTACTGAGCAGCCCAGAGTGGCAAACGATTCTTAACGCGCCTCCGGGTACTGTTATTAGATTTCAGTGGCTCGAGGTTTTCGCCGACACACAGGGCCTTTGTTATTTCAGGTTCCCGTGGGATCCACCAATTGGAATCGTTGATGATGGCGCCGAACATAAAGGCTCGCCTATTCACAGCGTTAGGATCCCTTGGGATGCCAGCGCCCCGACCATTACTCCGACGCAGATCAAACTGATGCACTATTGCCTGCTAGATCGTGAGCGTTTTAAGAGCCGGATTAGGTGGTATCAGTGTTATGAACATCTCAACACCAATAGCAGGCCCATCCGTCTTTACCGATTTTACCATCAAGATCTGTTTGTCGCCTCTGATGCCATTAAGCCCGTTCCGACGCAGTGGGTGCAGGGATATGAGGAGAGCGGCATTGATATGTCTTCCGTACAGCGTCAGGCCGCCTATCGCTGGGACCGGGAAGTCCTGCAGTTATTCGAGAAACACGGGACCGGCAGGTTTAAGCGTCTGGGTGTCTGGGATGCAAATTGGACTGAATTGTACCGCCAGCTGTATCCCCAAGGGCCGGTAAGGGGAGTCGTCGATCCGCGGAGTCTGCTAGACAGAGCAGTGCATAAATGGTTGCGGTTGACTCAACCAGACTTTTGTCACTATGCAAAGCCGGGAGCGGGCCGCTCGCTAATGCATCGAAGCGTGGAAAAGGTCCTTCAATTGTTTGGTTGGTAACTTCGCGCTTCAAGGAAGCTCGAGATCAGACATGTGCTGAACAGAGCCAGTGACAGTTCACTAATATTAATTGAACTAGGTTGCACCGCTATATGAAAATCTGCGTCACAGGAAATGAGGGCTACTTGGGATCGCTTCTCGCGCCGGCACTGCTTCGATCAGGCCATGATGTTGTAGGGCTTGATACAGGATTTTACCGGGAGCGAATGTTATATCGAAGTAAAGAGTCCAGTCCACGCACGCTGGTAAAAGACGTTCGCGAGATCACGGCTTCGGACCTTGAGGGTTACGATGCAATTGTTCATATGGGAGATCTTTCCAATGATCCAGCTGGCGAGTTAGCTCCGCGGGTGACACACGAAATCAATCACAAAGGCGCGGTGGGCTTGGCAGAGCAAGCCCGGAAGGCCGGTGTTCGGCGTTTTGTCTACATGTCCTCCTGCAGCGTGTATGGCGTCGCCGGGGATGATTTCCTAACCGAGGAATCGCCTACCGACCCGCAGACCGCATACGCGTTCTGCAAAACCCAGGTTGAGCAGTATCTCAGGCAGTCGGCAGATTCAGACTTTGTCCCAACCTGTCTGCGAAACGCAACGGCTTATGGAGCCTCCCCTCGCATGCGGTTCGACATCGTTCTCAATAACCTGGCAGGTCTGGCCTGGACCAAGAAGCAGATCAAAATGACCAGCGATGGAACCCCGTGGCGGCCGATTGTCCATGCCTTAGATATTTGCCAGGCTATTATTGCCGTCCTCGAGGCGCCTCAGGAGGCAGTGGCGAACGAAATCTTTAACGTCGGTGATACTGGACATAATTACCGCGTACGCGAAATTGCCGAGATTGTCGGAGACGTGTTCCCTGGTTGCGAGGTGTCGTTTGGTCCACCGAGTGCGGATAACCGCAGTTATCGAGTCTCGTTTGCGAAAATCCAGAAGCATCTACCAAGCTTCAAGTGCCAGTGGGATGCCCGACGCGGAGCTGAGCAGTTACTCGATCTCTTCAGACGAATTGAGATGACTCAGGAGATCTTCGAGTACCGCTCATTCACCCGGCTTAAGCAGCTTCAATATTTGATTCGCACTGGCCAGATAGATGACGATTTCTTTTGGACTGCGTCTAACCCGCAGTTCTCGCACTCTTGCACGAGAGGAACGGCTGATTCGGGCCTAGCTGCGATTGCAACCGTAGAAAGGTGAGACCCAAAAGAGATCGTCCGGCAGCCGCCGAATCCGACGTCGCCTTCTGATGGCAGATCTCTTCTGCAAGTGTGGGCGAAGTCGGATTTCGTAACCCGGGTCCGTCTATGCATTTTATCCCGACAAGCCTGGAAGGTGCTTGGATGGTCGAGCTGCAACCTCACCAAGACAGCAGGGGACTCTTCGCCCGGACCTATTGTGCTCAAGAGTTTGGTGACCAGGGTCTGGTCAACAAGTTTGTGCAATGCAACACTTCCTGGAACGTTCGCAAGGGAACTATCCGCGGGCTGCATTACCAGCTTCCGCCCTCATCTGAAGCAAAACTGGTGCGTTGTACCGCTGGCGCCTTACTGGATGTCATCGTTGATCTGCGACCGGCTTCGCCGACTTATTTAAGAACTTATTCCGTTGAACTCACCGCGGCCAATCGACTGGCGCTCTATATTCCCGAGCTCTTTGCGCACGGGTTTCAGACTCTCGAAGACAGCACGGAAGTCTTTTATCAGATGAGTGAATTCTACGATCCGAAACTCGGACGAGGTCTCCGGTATGACGACCCCAAGCTTGGAATCAACTGGCCGTTGTCGGTAACGTCGATATCGGCCCAGGATTTAGGTTGGCCTTTGTTGTCGGAGAGATCGAACCACTGCTAGGTTCGGCGAGTGAATCAGGGGCTTTGCACTAACAATGGCGGGATCTGGTATGAGAGTAACAACTAACGGACGGTCGACAGCCGATGCGTTCCTGGCGGATCTGTTGAAAGAAATCGACTTTCGAGAAGAAGGTAAGACCGCTTACGGTATCATCCAACGCCTATATCCGCTCTGTCGGAGCATCACTGGTAATGGGGTCCGGCGCAGTCTGCGTCTGCTTCGCGAAACGGTGCCGCTGGCTTTGCGAGAGGTCATGAGTGATACCCCGGTTTTTGACTGGACAGTTCCAGACGAGTGGAACATCCGCGATGCCTATATCATGAACCAGACCGGCGAAAGACTGGTCGACTTTCGGAAATCAAATCTTCATGTGCTGAACTATAGTGTGCCGGTCAACCGCACGATGTCCCTGGAGGAGCTCCGGCCTCACCTCTTCACCATTCCTGACGCTCCGGACTGGATTCCTTATCGTACTTCTTACTACCAGAAAAACTGGGGTTTCTGCCTAACCCAGCGTCAACTGGATCAGTTCGAGGAAGGAGAATATCACGTTTATATCGACTCTACCTTGCATCCCGGGCATCTGACTTACGGTGAATTTCGGATCCAGGGTGAGACCGACGAAGAAGTGCTGATCTCCTGTCATTCGTGTCACCCATCCCTTTGCAACGATAATCTTTCCGGCATGGCGATAGCGGCGAGGTTGGCGGCTCTTCTGGAAAATGTGTCTCTGCGCTATTCCTACCGGTTCTTATGGGTTCCTGGCACTATTGGATCGATCACCTGGCTGGCTTTGAACGAAGCAATTCTGCCCCGGATCAAGCATGGACTGGTCCTATCCTGTGTTGGCGATCGCGGGGGGTTTACGTACAAGCGAAGCCGCCGCGGTGATGCGGAGGTCGATCGAGCGGTGGAACACATGCTCACCCATAGCGGGCACGAAACTAATGTTCTCGATTTCGCACCCTATGGCTATGACGAACGGCAGTACTGCTCCCCCGGAATCGATCTGCCCGTAGGCTGCTTTATGCGGACGCCGAATGGTTGTTACCCGGAATACCATACTTCGGCAGATGACCTTTCGTTGGTTACTCCCTCAGCGTTGGGAGAATCGCTGGCCGGATTGTTGCGGGTCGTTCGAATCCTAGAGGAGAATCAGAGTTACGTTAATCTCAACCCGAAGTGCGAACCCCAACTGGGACGGCGAGGTCTATACCGCCAGATCGGCGGGCTAAAAGAGGCAATGGGGGTAGAAACGGCCATGCTTTGGGTACTGAACCTTTCAGATGGTGAGCACGATCTGCTCGATATTGCCGTTCGCTCCGGCATTAGTTTCCCTAGCGTCAGCGAGGCGGCAAAACTGCTTCAAGAGGCCGGGCTGCTCACGGCCGTTTAACAGGTAGGGACCTTTAGGCAGCCTGGATACACCACATCCTTTGATCATAAGAAATTTAGCAATGGAGATGGGAGACGGCGGATCTCTGCGAGGCGAATGATCGCGAGGCTCAGTGTAAACCAGATGAAGCATCTATCTAGTTCGTCGATGCAGACCTCTTCGGAGCGCGGGAGGACGCGCGGCCCTTTGCGCGCCGGGGAATGGGTTGAAGTTCGGAGCAAAGAAGAGATTCTGGCGACGTTAGATAAAAAAGGTCGTCTGGATGAACTGCCTTTCATGCCGCAAATGTTCGCGTATTGCGGAGAGCGGTTCAGAGTCTTCAAAAGGGCCCATAAAACTTGCGACACCGTGAACGACTATACCGGGCGCCGCATGAGAGACGCGGTTCATTTTGAAGATATCTGGTGTGTATGCCGGGAATATGGCGGCTGTCAGGCGGGCTGTTTGATATTTTGGAAGGAAGCCTGGCTGAAACGAGTT
>JAFAHI010000537.1 GCA_019237325.1 Verrucomicrobiota bacterium
GGTAATAAAAAATGCCTGCATCCGTGAATAACGGAATCGACACGAGTTTACCTTTGACCGTGTTGTTTTCGATGATGCGCGGGAAATACTGGCTGATTTCGTCGTCTTTATAGTACTTCTTGAGATCCACAGCGTGGGGCGCACAAATGCCCTGCCAAATGACGTCTACCTGGTAGATATCAACGTCTCCGCTTCTAGCCGACCAATACTGTTGAAAAGTTTGTAGAGCCGCAGTCGTGTCGTTCGGCCGGCTAATAAGCTCCACTTTATTTCCCGTCTTTTGCGCCCACTGGTCACACACCTTCTTTTCGAAGTCTAATTCCGGTCCTCCGGCAGGACCGGCGAAATGAAGGGTTGCGCCAGCGTGTAGAGCGGCCGGCATCAGAAGTGCCGTAGCTGCAGCTAAAAGACGTCGGGGCAGAATACGCCTGCAATAGGGGAGTTGGTAGTTGTTCATGTGGGGGTTTCTAGAACAAGAGATGGAGTCTGTGTTCAGTTAACAGGCAGCAAAGTAAGGTGTCAAGCGTGTGGCAAGGCTCCAAATGATAAACGAGCGATGACAAATCGCGCCAGGACAGGCGGATAGACGTTAGTAATCGCCGATATCAATAGTCGATCGCCAAAATAGAGTGATTCGCGTTTCCCACTCGCTGTCGTTCCTGCCCCCCTTGGTCATGCGGGTTGCGCCTGGAGCGAAAACGATTCAAGGTCCCTTTATCATCGAATTTACAAGCTGGGCCTGTATGGATTATCACTGCGGGTTCGGTAATTGCTCAAGGTTTTAGGGGTGAGTTTTAGCGGTATGCGAATTCTGGTCGTTGACGACGAAAAAAATATCCGGCAGGCGATGGCCACGGCTTTAGAAGTAATGGATCATGAAGTGGCGACCGCTTCCACGGCGCAGGAAGCATTGCGGCGCATGGAAGCCGGTCCTTTCCAGGTGACCTTGCTGGATCTCAAGCTGCAGCAGGACAGCGGCCTGGACTTGTTGGGGGAAATACTTCGCCGCGATCCGAATACGTCGGTGGTCATTGTCACGGCATACGCGTCGATCGAAACCGCTGTAGAAGCAATGCGGCGGGGCGCTTTCGATTTCCTGGCGAAACCCTGTACCCCGGAGCAAGTCCGTCAGGTCCTCGAAAGGATCGAGCGAACCAGACGGCTCCAGAACCGGGTTTTGGAACTCGAGACCCGATTAAACGCCGAATCGCCCGAGGCCGACCTCGAGTCAGACGCGCCAGTGATGGAGAAAGCCTTGAATATCGCGATAAAAGCCGCGGCCAGCGAGGCAACGGTTCTGCTCCTTGGCGAAAGTGGCACCGGTAAAAGCATGCTTGCGCGGGCCATGCATGAACGAAGTTCCCGGGCCAAAGCGCCATTTGTGACGGTCAGCTGCCCAAGTCTTTCCCGGGAACTATTGGAGAGCGAGCTTTTTGGTCATGTGAAAGGCGCTTTTACCGGCGCGCTCGCCGAGACCGTCGGGAAAGTGACTGTGGCCGAAGGCGGAACCCTATTTCTTGATGAGATCGGCGATTTGCCCCTGGAGATCCAAGCCAAACTGCTGCGGTTGCTGCAGGAAAAGGAATACGAAAGAGTGGGGGACACCCGTTCGCGCCGAGCCGATGTGCGCATCATTTCCGCAACGAATAAAGACCTCGGTCCAGCTGTCACCGAAGCCCGTTTCCGGGAGGACCTGTATTATCGGTTGAATGTGATTTCGATTCAGATTCCGTCCTTACGCGATCGCGCCGTGGACCTGCCTCGAATTGCAGAGAGGCAGCTCCAATTCTTTTCCAAGCGGTCCGGCAAACTGGGTCTCAGCTTTTCTTCGGAAGCAATGCAAGCTATGCGAGCATACTCGTGGCCAGGGAACTTAAGGGAACTGCGGAATGTAATCGAGAGAGCGGTGATTCTAGCAGACGGCGATCGCATCGAACCTTCTGATTTGGGCGACATTGCTCAAGGAACAACCGAATTCCGGCTAGGCGGCAGAGCGAGCCTCGAGGAAATCGAGAATGAGCATATTCGAAAAGTGCTCGCAAACTCCCGGACGATTGACGAGGCCGCCCATATCCTCCAAATCGACCCGGCGACCCTTTATCGCCGCAAAAAAAAGCTTTAAAGGGTCTGTCGTTCGCGCTTCCCAGCAGGTTTTAAAAAACGGCTCCGTAAGAGTCACATCTCTATAGCCCGCGCTGCAAAGAGAAGCCGGCATAGCTCCGTAGGAGCGGCATCTCATTCGTGAATCTGGGCTGGCCTGGGAAAGCGTTCATCGATTTCGCTCCTAGCGGAGCTAATCCTGTGAATGATTTTCCGTGCTATAAAGATTTCGCTCCTACGGAGCTAGTTATCCACTCGACCGCTCTAATCGACTCGCACTTTGCGACCCGCTCCCGCCAGAATCTCGCATGTTACGACTAACCGGGGCTCGTCCGCGAGACGTGCCTCGCGGCATTTGCCGGGGGCGCGCAAAATTTTGAGCCCACTTTTTGTGAATGGCACGGCATCAGCTTAATACGGCTTCTCGCGTGATGCGTTTACCTTAATCTGAGAGATGAAAAGGCGAATTTTTCTAGGGCTCGCCCCGATTTTAGTCCTGCTCGCAGGGATCGGAATCTACGCCATTGTCTTGCTCAAAGCCCTGGGCGGCAAAATCGATCTTACGCTGAAAGAGAACTATCGCAGCGTGGTTGCCGGCCGCCAGATGAAGGAAAGCCTGCAGGCGATGGATTCGGGTCTCGTGTTCACGCTGGTCGGTGAAACCGATCGGGGAATAAAGATCTACCAGCAAAACCAAGCAATTTTCGCCAAGAATCTGGTGGCTGAAGAGCACAACATTACCCTCCCAGGCGAGCAGCAGTTGGCAGACACGCTCCGCCAGGAGTTCACGACTTACCAATCCGAGGTTCAGCACTTCAACGAGGTTCCCGAGCCGGAGCAGAAGCGCCAGTTCTATTTTTCGACCCTCCAGCCTCTTGGGACCAAGATCAAAGACACCGCTCAGCAGGTTATTCGGATCAACGAAGAGAATATGTTGAACGAAAACCAGGGTGCGCGCTCGCTGGGCAACAATTCCAGCCGTTACCTTTCCTTGGCGGTCGGGATCGGCATCCTCGCCAGTTTGTTTTTCGCGTATTGGTTGCAGCGATCAATTGTCAGATCGCTGCACACGTTGACCTCGGTCGCTAAGGAGCTGGGAGAGGGTAACCTCGACCAGTTGGTGCCGGTCGCTTCCCATGACGAAATGGGCGAGCTGGCGGCCGCATTTAATAAGTTGGCGTCGAAGCTGCGTGCTTATCGGCAGGTCACGACTGATCAGGTCCTTCAGGCCAGGCAAATGACCGAGATCACGCTTTCCGCGTTTCCAGACCCGATTTTTGCTTATACACTGGACAAGAGATTCAGTTTTACTAATCCGGCAGCAGAGCGGCTTTTGGCCAAGTTAAACGGGCACTTACCCGATATGTTGCTTCCGGATGTCGAAAACGTCCTGCGCGGTGCGCCTGATTTCCTGCCTGCCAGCTTCGAAAAGGCGATCTCTCTCCGGCTCCACGGGTACGATCTTCATTTGCTCCCTCGTATTATCGGGATGCGCGACGAGGCCGGCAACTTGTTCGGCGCCGCCATGATTCTGCAGGACGTGACCCGGTTTCGGCTCATGGATGAAGTGAAAACCAACTTGGTTTCGACGGTTAGCCATGAGCTGAAGACGCCCCTGACCAGCATTCGCATGGGGCTCCACTTGCTTTTGGAAGAACGAATCGGATCGCTTAACCCTAAGCAAACCGAACTGCTGCTGGCTGCCCGAGAGGACTCGGAACGTTTGCTCAAGATCATCAATGATCTTCTGGATCTGGCCCGGCTGGAATCCGATACCGCTCAGCGGACGTTCCAAAAGGTTTATCCCAAGACCTTGATCACCAGCGTGGTGCAAGATCTGGAGCCTACGGTCGAAGCCCATGGCTGCCGGTTGAAATCCGAGGCGGAAGCTGACCTCGAGCCGGTCGCGGTCGATGTGCAACAGATACGTCACGTTTTTTCGAACCTGGTTTCAAACGCCGCTAAACATTCGCAACCGGGCAGCGAGATACTGATTCGCGCTAAACGAATCGGGGAAGGAATCAGATTTTCTGTTATTGATCGCGGCAGCGGTATTCCCTTGGAGTACCAGTCCAAGATCTTCGAACGTTTCTACCGGATTCCCGGGACGGAACGGGGTGGAGTAGGCCTCGGACTCGCCATCGCTCGCGAGATCGTGCAGAGCCACGGCGGCACCATCGGCCTGGAAAGCCGATCGGGTGAGGGAAGCGAGTTCTACTTTGACCTCCCTTTAGCTGAAAGAAAGGCGGCATGAAACGGATTCTGATCGTCGACGACGAACCAAATGTCCGGTTGAACTACCGGATTACTTTAGAGTTGGAAGGGTACCAGGTTGATGAAACCGGGCTCAGCACAGAAGCGCTCAAGAAGGTTAAAGTCGATAAATTCGATCTGGTCATTCTCGACATGCGGATGCCTCGGATGGGTGGTCTCGATCTCTTAGCGGCTATGCGCGCCCAGAGGGTGATGACCCCGGCGATTATCATTACCGCCTTCAGCGATGTGCCTAATGCGGTGCGGGCAATCCAACTGGGAGCCAGCGACTTTTTGCAGAAACCGCTCCGGCCCGAAGACCTGCGTCGAGTGGTGCACGACGTTCTGACCCGAAACGATCAGTCAGGAAAGAAACCCGAGCTGGTGGACTTCGAGCGCTCGGCTAACGAGGCGCGCCGCCTGATGCAGTTAGGCGATCTCGGAGCCGCTAAAGGACACGTCTTGCATGCGATCGAACTGAACACGAACTCACCCGATAGTTTTAATCTGGCTGGCGAGTTGGCGGAACGAACCGGTGATATCGAACGCGCCCGCAAGCTTTTTGAAGCCGCCATAAAACTGGACGGAAACAACGTCGCGGCCAAAGAAGGGCTGCGCCGGGTTTTCCAAGCGCTTCATCCGGGCGAGCCGGATCGATCGGTCGAAACTCGTCGTAACCAAGCTAACCACGTTGACTAGTGTGTCCTCAACGAAAACCTCACTAAACCTAACCTAACATTATGTCTGATATTATTTATATCGGAATCAGTATCGGATCGCTTGTCGTTCTCGCGCTATTCACTTGGGGCTGCAAAAACGTCTAGTTTTATCGCCTTACTCTCTATGGAAAATCTACTCGTCGGTATCGTTTCAATCGGACTAATCGTCTACCTGATCTTCAGCATGATCCGTCCGGAGAAGTTTTAACCGGAACTCTAAACTCGACAGAACATGAACATCCTAGGCTGGCTGGAATTGGCGATCTTTCTGATCGTCCTCTTATTAATCACTAAACCGCTCGGTATCTATCTCGTTCAGGTGTTAGACGGTCATGGTAAGACCTTCCTGGATCCGGTGGTTAAACCCGTAGAGAGACTTACCTATCGGCTCTTTGGCGTTGATCCGGAAAAGGAGCAGGGCTGGCTTCAGTATACCATCGCGATGTTGGTGTTTACTGGGGTTACGCTCCTGTTTACTTATGCAATTCTACGGCTGCAGGGTTTCCTACCGCTAAATCAGGATCCGAAGACATTTCAGGCGGTTACTGATCACGTCGCATTCAACACGGCGATTAGCTTTTCCACTAACACAAACTGGCAGAGTTATTCCGGGGAATCGACCATGACCTATTTCTCGCAGATGGTCGGTCTGGCTCTGCACAATTTCATGTCTGCGGCCGTCGGTATTGCCATCGCGGCTGCAATCGTCCGGGGCATTGTTCGCCATACCGCCAAAACTATTGGGAATTTCTGGGTGGATCTGGTTCGGATCCATTACTACCTGCTGATACCGATTTGCTTTTTCTATGCCCTTTTCCTCGTTTGGCAGGGAGTTCCGCAGAACTTCAAACCCTATCAAAGCGCGAAGGTGGTCGAGGCCCAAAAGGTACAAGCACCGAAAAAGGATGCTAATGGGAATCCAGTTGTCGATGCCAAGGGTAATCCGGTGACCGAAGAACAGACGGTCGACTCACAAACCATCACGGAGGGGCCGATGGCCTCACAGATGGCGATAAAGATGCTGGGCACCAACGGCGGAGGATTTGTTAACGCCAATGCTGCTCACCCGTTCGAGAATCCGACACCTCTGTCCAATTTCCTGCAAATGTTATCCATCTTCGCGATTCCCAGCGCTCTCACTTACTACTTGGGCAGGATGGTGAAGAGCCAGAAACATGGATGGGCGGTTTGGATAGCCATGGCGCTCGTGTTTGTAGTCGGGTTTGCCATTTGCTGGGGCTGCGAAGCTGCAGGTAACCCACAGGTAACGGCACTCGGTGTTAACCCAGCCGACGGCAACATGGAAGGTAAAGAGGTACGGTTCGGCATCACGAATTCGGCGCTTTTCGCCACGGTCACGACTGATGCCTCTTGTGGCGCGGTGAACTCGGCCCACGACTCCTATACCCCGATTGGCGGACTGATCCCCATGCTGAACATCCAACTTGGCGAGATCATCTTCGGCGGCGTGGGCGCCGGTCTTTATGGGATGATTCTCTTTGTGATCCTTGCCGTCTTCATTGCCGGACTAATGGTAGGGCGTACACC
>JAFAHI010000649.1 GCA_019237325.1 Verrucomicrobiota bacterium
GATGGCTGTCTTCCCATGCCTGAAACTGGAGTTCAAATGGGATAAAATTCGGGCCGATGTACGAGGCATCCAACCAGATGGTCAATGGTTGAATCAGCTCCTTGGGCAGGAAGATCGGGAGAGGTCGCTTTCGGCCGACGATCCAACAGGATTGGATCAACATTGCTAGTCCACCTGTGTGATCCGAGTGCCCATGGGTGATAATGATCGTATCCAACTCGACTGGCTCGATCCCCAACTCTATCAAGGTTCGGCTGCAAGATTCGCCGGCGTCGACCAGGATCTTGTGCTCCCCCGTGTCCAAAAGAAAGCTCGAGTGATTGCGGTATGCGGCAGGGTACCCGGGGGCGGTCCCAAGGAGAGTGATCGTCGCCATATTTGGCTCAGTTCAAGGCAGAGAAGCGGAAAACAACAACGACGTCAATCTCTAGCAAGAGCCGTAAATCACCGCCGGAGTAGGCGATACTCGTAGCTGTCGACTAACGCGAGCCAGCTTGCCTCTATGATATTATCGGATACTCCTACCGTGCTCCAGGTCTCTTTGTGATCGCTCGAATCGATTAGAACGCGGGTTCTCGCGGCGGTTCCGGAGCTCGCTCCAATAATACGAACCTTGTAGTCGGTCAGCCGGATATTGTGAATGTCAGGGTACGTCGGAATCAGAGCCTTGCGCAGGGCGCCGTCCAAGGCGTTTACCGGACCGTCTCCTTCGGCCACCATGTAAATGTCCTGATTTTTCACGCGCAATTTGACCGTCGCTTCGCAAGTCTCGTACTGGTTCCGGACCGATCGGATATACGTACAATGATATTCAAGCAGCTCCCAAAACGGATCCGGAGCGCTCAGTACGCGCCGAACCAACAACTCGAAGGAAGCCTCCGCCGCCTCGAATTCGTAGCCTTCATGCTCGAGGCGCTTCACTTCCTTCAAGATCGCGGCTACCTGCGGCGAACGTTTATCCAGTTGGAACCCAAGCTGCCTGGCCTTCGCAATCACGTTGCTTTGCCCGGATAACTCCGAAACCAGAATTTGTTGCCGGTTCCCGACCGAGCCCGGAACGATGTGTTCGTAACTTCGGGCAAGCTTCTCGACCGCGTTCGCGTGGAGACCGCCTTTATGGGCAAAAGCCGTCGCTCCTACAAAGGGCGCCCGGATGTTATGCTGGCAATTCGCAAGTTCGTCGACGAACAGGGAAAGCTCGTGCAATTGGGTGAGATCCGGAACCACTTCGACTCCGAGCTTGAGCTGGAGATTGGGGATGACGCTGGTCAGATTGCAGTTCCCGGTACGTTCTCCATAGCCGTTGATCGTGCCTTGAACTTGGGTAGCTCCCGCACGTAAAGCCGCTAAAGCATTGGCGACACCCAGTTCGCAGTCGTTGTGCGTATGAATCCCGATAGGCAGCCTTAGCTCATTCACGACCTTTTGCGTGATCTCGCTGACCTCGTGCAACATGGACCCGCCGTTGGTATCGCAGAGAACAACCATATCTGCACCGGCATCTCTTGCCGCCGCGATCGCCGCCATCGCCTGATCCGGATCTTCCTTATAACCGTCGAAGAAGTGTTCCGCGTCGAGGATCACCTCTCGTCCCGTTTGTTTCAGGTAATCGACGGTGTCCCGGATCATTCTGAGATTTTCTTCCGGCGAAACACCCAGGATCTGCTCGACGTGTAACCGCCAGCTCTTCCCCACGATTGTCACCACCGGCGTCGTGGCTTGAAGCAGCAGCAACACCTGGGGATCTTTGGCCGGACTCACGTTCGGCCGGCACGTGCTTCCGAACGCGCAAATCTTAGCATGCCCCCAGTCGTGGCCCTTCGCTTCTTCGAAGAACGCAATATCTTTGGGGTTAGAGCCGGGCCATCCCCCTTCGATATAATGGATGCCAAAAGCGGTAAGTTTGTCCGCAATCCGGATCTTATCTTGGACACTGAAAGAGATACCTTCCCCTTGCGTGCCGTCGCGCAGGGTCGTGTCATAGAGCGAAATCGGTCTGGCGTTCATACAACGGGTTTCGTCCGTTATCCCAGACAGCGGCGCTTTGCAAGGAGTGGTTTCAAATCGCGCCGGTTGCGCCTAGGGAGAAAGCCAGCTTTCGGCCTCGGATAATTAGGGGCGGGGAGGAGCGGAGCGGTGGAGTAATGGAGTATTGGATTGTTGGAGTAGTGGGGCGGATGCCGCAGGGCACATACCCCGATCCACTGCGATCACTCCAGTACTCCGATACTTCACCACTCCATCACTCCGTTGCCCTTCTCCCACGACTCGGCCTCGGTAAAACTGGGTGCGCGGGGGCCTTTTCTGTGCTTATTTCCTTGACTATGAAAACCTTGAGTCTGTGGCGCAATTTACTGGTGCCGCTGGCTTCAACCATCGCCATTAGCGCCTTTGCCGGTTCGGCCTCGAGTGGGAGAGTCTCATCCAATACGACGGCGGGGCCAAATGTCCGGATCGAATTCACCAATCCCAAGTATTTCACCGATATCCGGATCCATGATTTCGATGAGTGGAAATCGGCGAAGATCTTCGGCAATGAAATGATGGGAGCTCTAATTCCAGTTGTGGCGAAGAACGCGCCCGGCTGCACGTTAACCCTGCAATTCACGGATATCGATCTCGGCGGCCGATACGAGCCGTGGAAACCGCAGCACAGCCAGATCCGGTATGAGCACGACTACCTGCCGATACGGATGACATTCAACTATACGCTGACCGATAGCAGGGGAAGAGTCATTTCCCAAGGAACAAAAAGCCTGCTTAATGCTCTTTATCTCGGCTGGTCCAGCCAGGGGTATTATTGGGAAAATTGGGATTACCTTTATTACGAGAAAGAAACCCTCTTGAAGTGGGCACAGCAGAACGTGAGGGCGTGAGTAAGGAGCCAGGAGCTAGAATCTAGGAGCTAGGAGGTCGGCCTCCTTCAGCTGCTGCTCTGGGTAGGAAAAGTCCGTTCGTCGGCTCTTGTCATCTCTCTCTGTCGGGGCGCATGTGGACTTTGCGCCCTCCTAGCTCCTAGATTCAAGCTCCTAGCTCCTACTTAATGACCCTGACCGGCGTTCCCAACTTGACGGCGGCGAAGAACCGTCTCGCCTTTGAGCCGGGCATCCGGATGCAACCATGTGAAGCTGGGTAGCCGGGTAGATCTCCTTCGTGAAGGCCGACTCCGCCGTAGATCCGCATGAAATAGGGCATCGGTGCTTCGACGAAGGTCGCGCCGCGCGGTTTCGGATCCTTGTAAACGTTGGCATCCGGTTTGATCACGATGCCGTCCTGAATGTATTCGCCATAAATACTTGACCGATGATCGATATCCTTCTGGATGATTTTGTATCGGCCAGGTGACGTGTTGTATCCCTCGCGGCCCGTTGAAATCGGAGCCTTCAGAGCCAGTTGGCCGCCAGCGTAAAGATAAGCTTCCTGCGCGGTGAGATCCACGACGACCGATATTTTGCCCGGCGGCAGCCCTCTGATATCGTAGACCGTGTTTTCGATCTCGGCGCAGCCGCTGATGAATAACGCCGTCAACGCTCCCGCAGCTAGGGGACCGGTCAACGCCTTGAACGTGAATATTCTTTGGATTGCCCTAAACATCGCGGGGAGTTTATGCCATTCAATAGCCGCTCTATGTCAAGACCATGCTCAAAATTTTATGTGGCGCATAAAGCTGCTCAACCGGCTCTGAAAGCTGACTCAGCGAACTCAAGGGCAGCGTTCTCGGCGCTCGTGTTCCCGGCGTTATGATCGTTGGCATCTGGCTATGGTTCTCGGTGCTGGTGAGCGCGGTCCTTCTTATCCAGTTCGTTCTGAACCTGTTGCTCCTGCCGCGCCTTCGTCCGGACGTCGCGCCCTCGACGCTTCCTCGCGTTTCAGTCTTACTACCCGCTAGGAACGAGGCGCTCGGAATCAGGAGCTGTTTAGAATCATTGCTGAAACAGAATTATTCTTCGCTGGAAATCATTGTCCTGGACGATGAATCGGTTGACGCCACCGCTGAGATCGCTGCTGCTCTCGGTTTCTCAACTAACCGCGAGGCCACGTGTCGCTTGATTCGGGGAGCGCCGTTACCGCCCGGATGGACGGGAAAATCGTGGGCTTGCCATCAGCTAGCTGAAGTCGCTCGCGGCGATTACCTGTTGTTCACGGATGCGGATACCGTGCATCAACCGGAAACGGTTTCTTCAGCGGTTGCAGCCGCGCAGCGAGTTGGTTGCGATTTACTGACGCTTTGGCCGTTTCAGACCACGGTTACTTTCGCCGAAAAACTAGTAATTCCCCTGATGTTCGTGGTCGGTGGCTCCTATCTCCCTCACTGGCTGTTGGTCTGGGCTCAGCGCTCCCCCTGGCTAGCTCGTGTCCTTGGAAGCAAATTGCTGGGTCTTTGTGGAACTGCGACCGGACAGTTCCTCTTATTCAGGCGACAGAGCTATTTTAAGATGGACGGTCATCGAGCGGTAAGGGAGCACCTGGTCGAAGATATTTCATTGGCGCGTGAAGTTGCGAAGCGCATTCCCGAGGGGTGGCGGTTGGTAACCTGCGACGGCACGCGTCTGGTCAGTTGTCGCATGTACACGTCCCTCGGTCAGATATGGGAAGGCTTTACGAAGAACCTTTGGCCCGTCTTCGATGGTGCTTGGGTCGGGTTCTGGCTGGCGATTATCTGGCAGTTCCTGATCTGCGTACTGCCCTTTGTGATAATGGCTTTCTATTACCGGCCTGAACTTTATTTGGTGGCGGGCATCCTCCTTTGTCTTCGGGTGGTTGCTGCCCTCAGGTTTAAGACATCCTGGCTGAGCGTCTGCTTTCATCCCATCGGCTATAGCCTGGCGTTAGTGATTGCCGTTAACAGTTTTTGGCAAGCTAAGAGCAAAGGGATTACGTGGAAGGATCGGATCTATCGGGACCAAGCATCGTCGCAACGAGCGGCTCCGCAGAAGCGCTAGCCAAATAATAAAACATTATTATTGAAAGTTATTATTTGTCAGGATACATGTGCGTCCGAGGATGCACGCAGTTAAACTGCCAATCATCCCATAAGATCTATGGCTCCAAAATTTGGGAACTACCTTTTCCGCAATCTAAAATCCGGGGCTGGCTCACCCGAGAAAGCCTCCAACGATCCCGCCGGCGCGGTGTCAGTGGAGGATCAGGACATCGTTCTTCAACCTGCGGATTTTACAAGCGAGATTGGCGGCGCTTTAAACTGGGGTTCTCAAGAATCGAGAGAGATCCGAGTGAAACTGCGGCAAACCGATGGTTTGATGGACGGCCGAGTTACTATTTCCGCCAAAATGTTGCGCGAGCTTTATCCAGGCTTGGTCCCGGAGCAACTAAAAGAAGAAACCTCTTTCCCCGTGTCGCTTCGTACGGTCGTACTCCAGCTGCAAAATGTGATGCGTTCCCCAAATGATGCCTCCCCGCTGGCTGGTCCACCTGATTTTGATACGCCGATTGCTCAGGTGGCTCGTGAGGACGAAGGCTTTTTCAAACTCGAGGAAAATGCGTCTTCTTCGACCTCTGGCTCGAATCCGCCGGCTGCTTCTTCAGCCGGTGATTTCGCTTCGATCCTCCCTTTGATTCGCGAAAAAGAGCAAGTGCGCGACAACCCTCCGGCGGCTCCGCCAATACAAGTTGTGGCACCGTTACCCGCCGAAGAATCTGCGTTCGTTCGCGGCGTTCCCGGCGTTCGCGGCGATCCCGGCGTTGTCGGCGTTAAAAAGGATCCCTTTGCCGATTTACCGAAACCGAAATTGCCGCCTCCGAAACCGCCGGTTGCAGCTAGTCCGCCTCCGGTTCAAGAAATTCCGAAGTTGCCAGAGCCGGACAAGCGGCCTCCCAAGCCCCAACGCAGGCGTGGACTCGAACTCCTGCAAGAGCTATTCCTGACTGACGATTTCTTAGACGCTGGACAAGTGGCGCAATTGTTACGCGGATTTCCTAAGGTGCGAGCAGCTCTCATTATGTTGGACGACGGCACGGTGTTAGGAGGAGATCTGCCGGAGAACTATCGAGTCAGTGCCGCGTTACCGGCTCCAGCACTGATGCGCGCAGTTCGCGAGTTCGGAACTGCGGTCAGTTCGGCCGAGGTGAGCGCTTTCACCTTGCTGGCTGATCTGCCGATCAGCATTTTTCTTGAAGGGCGGGTCTGTATGATGGTTGTGCATGAAGGCCGGGGTTTGCTCCCTGGAATGCGTGAGCGCTTCAGTCAGATAACGAAGGCGCTTGACGCTCTATACGATCCCGGAGACAAAGATGACTAGCCTAAGAAACGGAGACCTCGCGTAGAGGTCGAAAGAGAGCGGAGGTTAGTAATAGAAAACTCTTAAACTTTAGGAATTAATCTATCCACCAACCCGCCGTTGTATATGCTGCCCTACTTATTCTTTGTTTTGTTTATTAACGCGAGAGTCGCCACGCTAGATCATTCTGCTGGGCAACATTCCTTGGCGTCAGCCAAAGCGACGGCGTCGAGAACACCAATCGCGCAACCCTCATTCTTTTCAGTTTACAATCCGGTAACAGAAACGAGCGAAACGCAAGTTACAGTGCACTGCAAAACATTGCGCGATGTTAACAATTTAGAACAACGCATTACGATCGTCGGCAATGTTCAGGAAGATCTCGTTAGTTCTGTCGGCAAAATTATTGTTCCCGCCGGTACCAAGGTCATCGGCGAAGGGTTCTGTGACCCCGACCGCAACCGGATCTTATCTCGCGACCATTGGACCTTCTACGTCAGTGACCATCTGATCCGCGTCACAGCGACCATGCTCGACCCGTTGAGCGCCGAGGGTCTCAGAAGCGCTCAAGACCCGAATTTGAATGACTCCGGCGTGAGGCAAGCAATCTATCGAGACGGTACGTATATTGAGGTTCCGGATGGGTCGGACTTTCTGCTTCGAATAACCGGCAATATCTCCGTTGAAGAGCTGAACTCTGCCTTCGATGAGAACCAGCCCGTTAGCAGCAACCGGTAATTTCACAGCAAGATCGTAACGCTGCAGAGCGCGACGAAACAGAAGATAGACAAAAAATTCACAGCAAGGCCACAAAGGCCGCCAAGATTAGAGACAGAATATTCCTCTTTGTGGCCTTCGCGGCCTTGCTGTGAAAACATTCTGTCTTAGCGGTTCTCCTCGAAAATGATCATTCGCTCTTTCGCTCTTTGTGTTATCTCGTTGTCCCTCAGTCACTTTGGAATCGCTCAATGGAATCCACCGGAGTCCCTTCGAAGCATTCCGGTCCGGAATGACTGCAAGAAAACGCAGGGTGGAATCGGCAGATCATTCCAGCCATCCCTGCTTAACCCGCATGGGACTATCTTTCTCTGTCCTCACCGAGCCGAAGCCATTGATCAGCGACATCCTGGCGCTTCCTTCTTTTTTCGCGTGCACGAATATGGTCATCTCGCGCTTGGCACGCGGGATGAAGCGGCAGCAGATGCGTGGGCAGCAGAACAGCTTAGCCATAGCGATGCGGGGCGAGCAATTCTCCGGGCAGTTCTAGCTCACTTTGCTGACATCGGGGAAAAATTTGCTCCCTATTACGGAACCGGATTCTATCGCGGGTTGAATGTGGCCACTACCGCTGGGATCGATCGAAAAGAATGGCCGGAGACCTTAGTCGCTTACCAACGGAAGTGGGATGATCGCCTGAAGCGAAACGGCGCGATCTCTTTTCAAAGTAAAGAGCAATCGGTGTTCGATGGGTTAGTCGTGATCGATGGCGACACGCTGGGTTTCTTCGACACAATGTATGCCGATCGGTTCCTGCCGTTACCTGCGCTCAAAGTAGGGAAACACGAACTCTCCCTGGTTAATGTCTGGAGCTATCAGATCGGCCAAAATCACAAGCTCCTGGCCCTGGTTAGAGGGATGAACACAACTGCCTCATTTACAATAACTAACACGGGTGATCTGGTCGGTTATATTTCGGGA
>JAFAHI010000202.1 GCA_019237325.1 Verrucomicrobiota bacterium
CCAAAATGTTTAGCGACGCGCCGGTGATCGAGCTCCCGCCGATTACGCAGGCCACGATGAATCAGGTGGACAAGGCAGGCAAGGAGGCAGGCCGGCCGCTAACGTTACGGGAGGCAAGCAGGTCAGCGTCAATCGGCTCCCGGATGGAGCTCGAGAATTTCATCAGTCGTTGCTTTGTGCAGTTTGAGGAAGCGATCAGGGTGTTACTGCCGGAAGAATCACTCGTACAGAACAGAGTACAGCGGTCCAAACTTCGAGCTTCGCCGAAGCGGATCAATGCTTTCGAATTATGACGAAACCGGTGGAGAGCGAAAACCAAGAACTGCTCGCGTTATTAGCTGGTTGCTCCAGTCCAGAGGAGCGTGAACAGATAATTCGCGCGTACTATACTCTAACTTCCGGCGATCCGGGCAGCTTCCCAGCTCAGTTCGCGCTGGTCACGAACGCTCAACTTAGAGCCGCACTCGCGATCCCAGATCGCATTCAGAGCGCAATCCTCAAGAGCGTAGATTCAGCGGTCGAGAAGCGCCTAGCCATCGTCACTGAGACGCTCAAGGAATTAGGCTCTCCAGTGCGCTCTAAGCTCATTCAGATCGAGCGTGTTGCTCGCACGGCCGAACGTGTACAGGCGAAGGCGCTCCTGTTCCTGCTCGCCGCTTCGTGCGCGTTTGGTTCGGTGATCACTCTTGTAATTCAGGCCGTTTTCCGGACTGGGCATTTATGATCCAAATCCTTGTCGATCTGATCCGGGGCACTGAAACAAATACTATCGAACCGCCCGGAGATGCGACGCACGACACCTGGCGCCTCAATGAGGCGCTCAGTTGCTGGTCTAACGATCCTCGGGACGTCTGGACATTAGAAGACGCCTGTCGCGGTACTGTTATCATGGGCGCCAACGGCTCCGGCAAAAGCAGTGGCCCCGCAAGCCATCTAGCAGAGTGTTTTCTTAACGCTGGCTTTGGTGGCCTAGTCCTTTGCGCCAAGGCCGATGAAGCCGAAGCGTGGCGTACGCTACTCCAACGAACCGGCAGAGTGAAATCCGCTCTCTTCTTCGGGACGGATCCACACTGGAAAATCAATTTCCTCAACTATGAAGCGAATCGTGCAGGCGGAGGCGGACTAACCGAGAACATCGTTAATCTCTTCGTACGCGTTGCGGAAATCATCGAGCAGAGGAACGCGGGTGTTGCGAATCAAGAGTACTGGCAGCGCGCGATGAAACAATTGGTGCGCAACGCCATTGATCTCCTTCTCACCGCGGGGCGTCAAGTTTCGCTTTCCGAGATTGTCGCAGTCATTAACTCCGCGCCCGAATCTGAAGTTCAAACGACTGAACGACACTGGCAACAACAGAGTAAATGTTACTCTTACCTTTTGGAGGCCGAACAGGCGGCTCTCGCGGATCCCGGGAAGCGGAATGCTTTCCACTTATGTGCGCATTTCTGGGTGAACGAATTTCCGAAACTGGCTGCCCAGACTCGGAGCTCCATCGTTAGCACTTTCACCACCTTGGCCGACGCTTTGCTCCGAGATCCATTTCGGGACCGATTTTGTACCGAAACGACGTTCCTCCCAGAGATGCTTTTTCAAGGGGCGGTCTGCATCGCAGACCTCGATATCAAGCGTTATAGCGATGTTGGCCAATACGGACAGGTGCTACTTAAGTACCTCGTCCAACAGGCCGTTGAGCGGCGCGCAGACATTGGAACAAGCCGTGCAAGGCCGATCTTTATCTGGGTCGACGAATGTCAACATTTCACGATCCCATACGATCAAATCTTTCAGACCACGGCCCGTTCCGCGCGTTGTGCAACGGTTTGTATCACTCAAAATCTGCCTAACCTTCAGGCTGAGTTCGGAGGCGGTCCTTCCGGTCAGGCGCGGGTCAATTCGTTCCTGGGGAATCTTGTTAACAAGTTCTTTTGCCAGCAGGATGAGGAATTAACTAATCGATGGGCTGCAGACACAATCGGCAAAGTTCGCCAACTGCTCAATAATTACAGTCACTCGCATTCGACGGCTGACACCGGATTCCACCGGCCCAGCGCC
>JAFAHI010000232.1 GCA_019237325.1 Verrucomicrobiota bacterium
GCGGGCGGATCACGAAGCGATCGACTACCCCCATTGGCGGATCGACCGCGTTTTCCTGCTCGTGCCTGCTCAAGCCTTTGTGGCGCAATGGATCGGGAGTTTCAAGGAGTTTCCACCGCGTCAGAAACCAGCGAGCTTCAGCATCGATCAGGTGATGAACAAACTAACCAGCGGGGCGGGAGCCACCGGAGACTGAGTTAAATCCGATCTTGAAGGCCAATCCAAGGTCTTTCTTCCACAATCAGCGGTTAGTTCCTTCACGGTGCCTCCGTACAATAAACTCATCAAGTTTATCACCGCGGAGCCCATCTATGAACAGCTTAGTTTCTCAAGAGCCGGTCACGCGCAGCCGGCCGTTTATCCGGAAGGTCGTAGCAGCAGTCGATTTGACCGCCCGTTCCCCCAGCACGGCGGAATATGCGGTTAAAGTCGCCAAATCGTTCGGCGCGTCGCTCCTATTCGTTTACGTCCATCCCATGGAAACCATGTTTAACTTTGTCATGAACGGTGGATATGATTTGGTCGATTCAGAACAACAAAATCGGCGACATGCGCTTACTAACCTCGCGGATACAGTGTCGAAAGAATATCCCTTCTGTACCTCGACCTTTTTGGTTGGCGCTCCCGCAGAGGAAGTTGCCAAGTATGCCCAAGAGGTCGAAGCGGATCTGATCGTCGTGGCTAGCCATCATCCAAACGTCCTGGCGAGCTTGCTTCATCTCGACCAAGCTCCGAAGATGGTCCATCGGGCACCATGTCCTGTGTTGGTTTATCAAGGAGATTGAAACCAGTGAGAAGTGAGACGTGATTGGTGGAGCGAGCCGACGCCGGTCAGAGAGAATTACTCCATCACTCCACCGCTCCATTACTCCCTGGCAAAAATCGCTGATTCACCATCCCTCTGACGCTACCAATCACCAATCACCAATCACCAATCACCTCTCACTTCTCACGCCTACCTCACCTCCGGCCAGCGCTTCAAATCCGGAAATCACATCGAATAATTCCTCATCGATGGATGTCTGCCTGGTCTGATTGAAAACCATGTGCAGCTGCTCCAGTAGGTCATCGATATTTCGTTGAGCCCTCTGCATGGCAGCTAGGCGACAGGTGTTCTCACTGGCAAGCGATTCAGCACACGCTTTGAAAAGTGAGACGAACAGGTACTCGTGAATCAATGCTGCCAGGGTCAATTCGGCAGGGCCCAGGACTTCCGGTAGCAACTTCGTCGGCCACTGCATCTGTCCAAAGGCCGCCTGCCAGGTGGTATCAAGTGGCAATAACCGATGTTTTATCGGCTCATAGCTTTGCGTACCCGCAGGGCGATTATGAAAGACATAGGTTTCGCCTCTTTGATCTTCGCTTTCTTGATCAACAAGAATCTGGCTGACGAGAGGTGTAATCCCAATCACAGAATTCGGCACTGCATAGGTGCAACCCACCGAAAACCCAACATCTTGCATTCGTCCGCGAATGCGTTCTCCGATCGCCAGAACTGTCTTCTGACCGGGCGACTTCCTTAACTCAGCGGCAGCGAAGACAGCCAATTGATCGTTGAATTTCCCAACCAAGCCTTGATCGGAACCAAAAATGATCGCCCTTATGGTTGGCTGGACTGCAAGGCGCCAGCTCTCCTTGACCCTCTGGATACCCGCCGTGGCGCGCACACAGGCGTAAAGCCCAAGTTCGATCGCGTGATAATAGTCCGCCAAAGAATGCACCGCTCGTTCATATTGGACGATGCTGGCCGCAGCCAACGCTTTCATCGTGCGAACAACCGACCCAAGGTCTTCCGCGCTGCTGATCTTGCGCCGCAAAATCTCCATCGACTCACTCATAAGACACCCCTCTAAATCTATTTTACAGAAGGCAACGAAGGAAACGAAGGTGATAGAATCCTGCAGCCTGGCTGAGATGTAGCATATTTCTCCTTCGTTAACTTCGTTGCCTTCTGTAAAAATCTTTCGTTGTCCTATCCGTCTTGCGGCTCTTTCTCATTTGCTTTGTTTGCTTCTGTAAGAGCTGTATAGGTTAACCCGGTTAACGCTTCTTTGACTGTCTTCAGTAAAACGTCGTGGTCTTCATGGCGAAGGTCTTGGCCGGATAAGATTGGACGGAAAATCTCTTCAGGCAGTCTTTTTACAGCTACACGCACAGCGCACTCGGCTTCAGACATTCGTTCAAGCGGCACTTGATCGAACAGGCGGCTCGTTAATGCCAGCAGGACCGAGAGCTGTTCCGGCACAGTAGTGGGTTCAAATTGCAGTTGCTTTAAGCATTCCCGGAGCCGGCGCCCATGTTCGATGCTGCGGCGCGTGTTTTCGTCCAGTCGAGTGCCGAACCGAGCGAATGTCTCCAATTCTTCGAACTGCGCGTAGGCCAGTTTTAGCGGACCGGTAACTTCTCGGTACGCTGACAGTTGCGCTTTGCCTCCGACCCGTGAAACCGACTTGGTTACGTCGATCGCTGGTAATACCCCTAACTCAAAAAGGTTAGGGGAGAGGTAAAGTTGGCCGTCGGTGATCGATATCAAGTTGGTTGGAAGATAAGCCGCGATATTTTGG
>JAFAHI010000330.1 GCA_019237325.1 Verrucomicrobiota bacterium
GTTTGAAGAAAGCTTTCGCGTTCTGCTCTGCGACCCGGCGTTGATATTCCGTCGCCGTGTGCCGGACGAACATCGTTTGGGTCTGGATGATCCGCAGGGTTGCATTCTCCCCGAACGCAAAAAGCTCAGTAATCCCGAAGACGACGCACAGTACCACCGCCGCCCCTCTAATAATATGACTTCTCACGGTTACTACCCTTGTAGAAGAGGCAGCGGTTCAACGCAAGCCCGGGGAATGGCGTGTGAGCGTGTCGGCGTGTGGAACCGAGCGGTGGAACTAACAACGGATGGGACCTATGGGACAACATGGGCCTTATGGGTCACGAAAGTCGCATCGCTATTTATCGGCTTCTATCACGCCGATACGCCGACACGCCCATACGCTTCCTCCTCCGCTCGTTTCTTTAACCTTGATTCCA
The DNA here is from genome assembly GCA_019237325.1 of Verrucomicrobiota bacterium. Taxonomy (GTDB): domain Bacteria; phylum Verrucomicrobiota; class Verrucomicrobiia; order Chthoniobacterales; family JAFAMB01; genus JAFAVN01. Next base: position 420 of record JAFAHI010000330.1, read on the forward strand.
TTGGTTGACTTGGCTACAAACCGTTTCGGCGGTTTGCCATGGTGTTACGCTGTGGCTTTACCGCGATTGAGGATGGTGGGGGTAGCTTCATAAAACCACAGTCTAATTTGCTCCTTCGGTCGTGATATACAGGTCATCATAGCCACTCCAAACGCTCAAAATGAAGAATCCAGTTCAAAGTAAGCGCCGGACCTTTCAGTGGGCCGCTGCTCTAGGTGTTGTTCTCACTTCCAATGCCCTGCTGGCAGAGCCAGCTGATTCGTATTTGCCTGCCACGGCGTTTTGGCTCGATATGCAAGGCTTGAGCAGCCCACGAATCGCCGATACAGACTTCGGCGGCAGTCTCCATATTTCCCTCCTCACTCCCACCAACACCATCGTCCATCCATCTTTGGACTTGGCCAGGTTTGCTGAGAATCACGGGAAATTATTGGATCCAGCGCTTTCGCCAGGGCCAATTAGAAATTGGGCTAATCCGGCTGCGGGAAACTGGTTCTTCTCCAAGAATTGGAGCAATGGCGTACCAAACTCTACGTCGAGTGTCGTGGTAGCGAACGGCGGAACCGCAGTAATTGAAGCGACGCCAACCCCTACCCCACCACCCGATGGCAGACCAGCTAAGAGAAAAGCCGGCGAAAGCGCACGACCCAGCGCAAAAGCGGTGAATGCGACCGCTCAGGTTGGCACGCTCACGATCGGATCTGTCAATGGACCAGGAGGGAAGGTTATCGACGCCGGGCCTCACGCAGTCCTGAACGTCTTCCAAAGCCTAACCGTAGAAGCCAACGGAACCCTCAAAAGCTTAGCTGGTCCGGCGGTTTTCATCCTAAACGGCGGAACGGCAACAAATCTTGGCGTCATCTCGAGTAAAACCGAAGGCCTTGTCTTTACGAATGGCGGCACGCTGTTGAACGAAGCGGGAGGCTCGGTTAGCACTGCAAGCGGAACAGCCATAGTCGTAGAAAGTGGCAACGAAACCGTCACTAACTTGGGTACGATCACCGGGGGCAACGGCATTGCCATCGACGCGACGGCTGGTTCAGGCAACACCGCGCTGACGAACGCAGGCACCATCAACGGCAACGTGGAACTCGGTAGCGGAACTAACACGGTGACCCTCATAACCGGGAGCAGCCTTAAAGGAAACTTGAATCTTGGCACGAACTCCGCGAGCGGGTTGGTACTGGATGGGTCCGGTCAGGAGGCGCTAAGCCACGCCGTTAGCGGCACGATTACAGACCCGGGAACGCTGACTAAACAAGGTAGCGGTACCTGGATTATTGACGAGAATTTGTCGGCGCCGATATCTACCGACCTGATCGCCGGGACTTTGACCGTGGCCCAGAACGCCACGTTAACTTCACCAACCGCAACGATTGGCAGCGCCGGGCTACTGTTGGGCACGGGGACCATTAGCGGTAATGTTACCAATTCCGGGATAATCAGTCCGGGTAATCCTTTCGGTACGTTGACGATCCGCGGGAATTACACCCAGACCAGCGATGGAGTGTTTCGCCTTGAATTAGGCGGCTTGTCGCCCGGGGAGTTCGGTATGCTGGCTGTAACCGGTAACGCTACTTTGAGCGGTACGCTTCAGCTTATTCGTGCCGGCAACTTCCAGTTTTTACCGGGCGATAAGTTGGTCTTCCTAACCGCAAATAGTGTGACCGGTTCTTTCAGTACGATCGAGAACCTGAACACCATCGTCAACGCTCGAGTCATCGTTCTGCCGGATTCGGTCGAGATACTCGGGACTCAGGGCGATTTTGTGAGCGCAGCTTGTAATCCGAACTCCGTGGCCGTGGCCAAAGCCTTGGATAGCGCAATTGGCGATCCCAGGGCTGCTGCTCTGATTAGTTTTCTCGATAGCCAACCGGTTAGCGAACTCTGCCCTGATTTTACCCTGATCGCTCCCGAAGAACTAACCGCGATCTTCTCTCTTGATGTCTCGCTGGCCAACATCCAGACCGCGAACCTGGAGCGCCGCCTGGGAGACATCCGATCAGGCAGTAATGGATTCAGCTCGTCTGGTTTCACGATTAACGGTTCCGCGCCTACCTTCAGCACAGGTCTTTCCGGACCAACCGGCGCTGAAGGCAAAACCGGACCCTCGGTCTCGGCACCGATACCAGAGAATCGTTGGGGCTTTTTTGCTACCGGGCTCGGCGAGTTCACGGATGTCAGTACAGCCGATGGCGCCCGGGGCTTTAATTTTCGAACCGGAGGAGTCACGCTCGGTGTTGACTATCGGATCGGCTCCAATTTCGCGGTTGGCCTGACCGGCGGCTACGCCCATACCGGAGTCGACTTATCCGGCAACGGCAGTATTGATGTAGACGGCGGAAGCGGCGGCTTCTACGCCACGGCGTTCGGAAACGGATTTTACCTGGACACCTCAGTGACCGGAGGCGCAAGCGACTATGAGACCCATCGGACGGCGCTCTTGGGTACGGCTAACGGCAGTACAGACAGTGATACCATCAACGTTCTGGTAGCCGGCGGTTACGATTGGACAACCGGCCCTGTAACCATAGGCCCAATTGCGAGCTTTCAATATACCTACGTTAGTTTGAATGGTTTCACCGAGACCGGGTCTCTCGCGCCGTTAAGATTTGGCGATCAAAGCGTAGACTCCATCCGTTCGGCCTTGGGGATCAAAGCGTCCTACGATTGGAAAATTGGCGGCGTACTTGTCAGACCGGAGCTGCGCGCTTCCTGGCAGCATGAATACGGCGACAGCACCTATTCGATCGTTGCCAGCTTCGCCAACGGAGCGGGAACCAATTTTACCGTGAATGGCCCCCCTATCGGCAGGGATAGCCTGTTGATCGGCGCCGGTGTCGCCATTCTATGGAACGATCGAATATCGACTTATATCTACTACGACGGTGAACTCGCCCGCACTAACTACGATTCCCAAAGCGTGACTGCTGGTTTTCGAATTACGTTTTAGTCCGGCGAAAAGGACAAAGTACACACAGTTTAGATGGTTACGCGTGCACCATTCAGAATTGGTCTCGAGAGACTATACAAATTACGAAAGCGTTGACTAGCTTCTAACCAATTCGAAACCGCCACTTCGGATTTAAACGGTCGCTTTTACCGGTCTAGCCTGCGTGTCTTTGTGGAAATTCCATTCTTGATTCCCTCGGTATACTTGGGTAAATAGCGGTTCGGGCACGGATGCCATGGTGTTCGATCGTCGCTTTACTGCGATTGAGGATCCAGGGTGCCTACTGGAACGATAGTCTGAGTTATCTGCGCGCGGGCACCTGATAGATAGATCTGGATGGCCACTCAGCTCAGAATGAAAATTCCATTTCACAAAAGGCTCAGGCGCTACGGCTGGGCCACTGTTCTAGGCGTTTTTCTGACATCCAGTGCCCTACATGCAGAACAACCCCCTGAATCGCCTTTGTCAGCTGCGGCAGGCTGGATCGATCTACAACTCCGAAGTACCACAGGAATTGCCGATACCGACTTTAGCAATAATTTTCACATCTCCGTGCTCAGTCCGAACAGCGCGGTTGTTCATCCATCTTTGGCTACTTTCACCGATAGTCGGGGAAAGTTCTCAAATCTAACGCCTTTAGCGGCACCAGCTACAAGCTGGGTTAGTCCGGCAACCAGCAATTGGTTTATCTCAAAAAATTGGAACAATGGCGTGCCGAACTCCAACTCCAGCGCGGTGGTAGCAAATGGCGGTACTGCAGTCGTCCAAGCAACCCCGACCCCAACGCCTACGCCTACGCCTACTCCGACTCCTACTCCTACTCCTACGCCAACGCCTACTCCGACTCCCACGCCAACACCGACCCCGTCATGTAGCCCTACTCCCCCACCGGATAGTAAACCGGCAAAAAGAGTGAACGCCCGAAGTGCTCAGGTGAACGCGGCCAGCACCACTGCGACCGCGCAGGTTGGCAATCTTACCATCGGGTCTACCAACGGTTTTGGTGGGACGGTTATCGTAGGCCAAGGTGGAGAACTGGACGTTTTCCAGAGTCTAACCGTAGAAGCCAACGGAACTCTCAAGAGCCTGGCCGGTCCTGCTGCTTTTATTCTTAACGGCGCAACCGTTACAAATTTTGGCATCATTTCAGGTCAAACCGATGGACTTGCCTTCACACATGGAGGCACGCTGATGAACGGCATCGGAGGTTCGATTACCGCTCTGACCGGGCCGGCAATACTCGTCGAGCAAGGTAACGAAACCATCACTAATTTAGGCACCATCACCGCAACTAGCGGCGTTGCCATTAACACAACCTCAAGTTCAGGTAACACGACCCTTTCGAACAGTGGGGTTATTAATGGCAGCGTAGAACTAGGCTCTGGAACTAACACGGTGACACTCCTCACCGGAGGAATCATTAAAGGGGACTTGAACCTTGGCACGAATGCCGGAAGCGGACTCGTGCTTGATGGGTCCGGTCAAGAGGCGCTCAGTCAAGCGATTACCGGCACAATTACTGATCCAGGAACGTTGACCAAACAAGGTAGCGGCACCTTGATTATCGACGAGGATCTGTCCGCGCCGGTCTCCACCGACGTCATCGCGGGCACTTTGACGATGCAGAATGCCACGTTGACCTCTTCAATGGTCACGATCGCCAGCGGGGGAACACTGACCGGTATCGGTACCGTCTCAGGAAACGTTACTAATTCTGGAGTGGTTAGCCCGGGGAATCCTTTTGGGACGTTGACGATTCGCGGGAATTACACTCAGGCGAGCAGCGGTTTATTTCGCCTTCAAATAGGAGGCCTCGCCTCCGGAGATTTCGGTCTGTTGGCCGTAACGGGCCACGCCACGTTGGGCGGCACACTTGAGCTTGTCCCTGTCGGTAACTTCCACTTCGCTCCCGGTGATAAGATCGTCTTCCTTACCGCAAATAGTATCACGGGGTCTTTCAGCACGATCCTAAACGACGTGCCCAGCCCGAGCCCGCTCGTCAAAACTCAGATCCTCGTTCTACCGGGGGAAGTAGAAGTCGAAGGAATCCAGGGCAGTTTTGTGAGCGTAGCTTGTAATCCGACCTCCTTGGCAGTCGCCAAAGCCTTGGATAGCGCGATTGGCAATCCCAGCGCTGCTGCTCTGATTAGCTTTCTCGATAGCCAACCGGTTAGCCAACTCTGCCCCGATCTTACGCTCATCGCCCCAGAACAACTAACTGCGATCTTTTCGCTCGATGTCTCGCTGGCCAACATCCAGACCGCGAACCTCGAGCGCCGCCTGGGAGACATTCGAGCGGGTACTAATGGATTCAGCTCGTCCGGTTTCACGATTAACGGTTCCGCTCCCAGCTTCAGCGAAGGTCTTTCCGGACCAACCGGCGCTGAAGGCAAGACCGGACCCTCGGTCTCAGCACCGATACCAGAGAATCGTTGGGGCTTTTTTGCTACCGGGCTCGGCGAGTTCACGGATGTCAGCACGGCCGATGGCGCCCGGGGCTTTAATTTTCGAACCGGAGGAGTCACGCTCGGTGTTGACTATCGGATTGGCTCCAATTTCGCGATTGGCCTGACCGGCGGCTACGCACACACCGGAGTCGACTTGTCCGGCAACGGCAGTATTGATGTAGACGGCGGAAGCGGTGGTTTCTACGCCACGGTATTCGGAAACGGATTTTACCTAGACACCTCAGTGACCGGAGGCGCAAGCGACTATGAAACCCATCGGACGGCGCTCTTGGGTACGGCTAACGGCAGTACAGACAGTGATACCATCAATGTTCTGGCAGCCGGCGGTTACGACTGGGCAAATGGGGCTCTAACCATAGGCCCAATTGCGAGCTTTCAATATACCTACGTTAGTTTGAATGGTTTCACCGAGACCGGGTCTCTCGCGCCGTTAAGATTTGGCGATCAAAGCGTGGATTCCATCCGTTCGGCCTTGGGGATCAAAGCGTCCTATGATTGGAAAATTGGCGGCGTACTTGTCAAACCGGAGCTGCGCGCTTCCTGGCAGCATGAATACGGCGACAGTACCTATTCGATCGTTGCTAGCTTCGCCAACGGAATGGGAAGCAATTTTTCCGTGAATGGCCCGCCTATCGGCCGGGACAGCTTGCTGATCGGCGCGGGTGTCGCCATTCTATGGAACGATCGAATATCGACTTATATCTACTACGACGGTGAACTCGCCCGCACTAACTACGATTCCCAAAGCGTGACTGCTGGTTTCCGAATTACGTTTTAGATTCGGCGGGAAGGAATTTTAGTTTAGCTTAGGTCGCGACGCCGAAGCGAAGGTAGCTCCGGAGGAGCGAAATCTTTATAGCTCGTGCCTGACCAAAATTTGCGAAAGCTCCGTAGGAGCGGCATCCACTGAGCGAGCGCAGGTATGAACTTTCGTGACGTCATTGACGGGTCAGCAATGGGGGTTGTTCATCAAGGTGGGCCTGCAGTCCGGCCGTTAATTTAGCGACCCGATTCGATGGCCAGGCATTGTCCACCATTATGCCGCTCCTATGGAGCTTGCTCCAATTTGATGGCCGATTGCTATAAAGATTTTCCTCCTACGGAGGATGATTTTGCTCGAGGCAGATATCGCAGATCCAGGGGACAACCAACACTCTTACGGGTTCGTATCTCTTCGATCCTAATCGCTATCGTCTCGTTGTCCTTTTTCTCCCCAACCGACCCGATCCAAGCCGCCGAAAAAAACATTCTCGCCTCAAGCCAACACCTCGATATCCGGGTGCAGGCTAACGCGTTCGGCACCGTGAGTCCTGCCGACATCGAGGCGGTACTGCGTTCTGCGGGTTCAGAACTCTTCCGCTATTGTCCCCACACGCAACTTGCCGGAATCGACGTTTATTATCGCGCCGAGCATCCCGAAATTGATTCCAAGCGAACGCGAGGCGGCCGCATCGCCATGGCGTTATCGGCTCGCGACACCCATTGGGCGCAGTATGCCTTTCAATTTGCGCACGAGTTTTGCCACGCACTTGCCAATTACGCCAATAGCTCGCGACAAACGATACCGGACACAGCTAACGCCAACCTGTGGTTCGAGGAAAGTCTGTGCGAAACGGCATCTCTTTTCTCTCTTCGGGCGATGAGCCACACGTGGCAGGTTAGTCCGCCCTACCCCGCTTTCCGAGCTTATGCTCCCTGGCTTGCCGATTACGCACAGCAACGCCTCGCGCTGCCCGAACATCGTTTGCCATCCGGAAAATCGTTCACCGGCTGGTTTCGCCAACACCAACCGGCTCTCCGGACAGATGCCGGTCAGCGTGATTGGAATTCCATTATCGCCGCTCAGCTTCTACCCATCTTCGAGGCGGAACCAGATGGATGGCAAGCGGTGACATTCCTAAACCACGGTTCATCGAGTGGCCAGGAATCGCTTGCGGAACATCTTACCCAATGGCGCGCAAATTGTCCGGGTCGCCTTCGTCCGTTTGTTAGTAAACTAGCGGCCGTTTTCGGGGTGAGGGTGAGATGATGCCCGGTTTGTCCAGGAGGGACCGGATGAAGGTAGCCTGGCACGGAGCGCCTGGACCAGGACAAAATCGGGACGCGTCCCTGCGGCCGTCGTAATTCCGGCTTGCTTACCGACGGCAAATCCAGCTCCGTAGGAGCGAAATCTTTATAGCTATCGCCGTTCAAAAAACGGCTAGCTCCGTAGGAGCGGCATAGGGTATGGAGATTTTCGAGGCAACCACGAATTTGATGTCGCTCCTACGGAGCTGCCTCCTTTCTTTCCGTGTGAGTCTATAAATATTCCGCTCCTACGGAGCTGGGCTGCGCCCGTTATGACGGTGAAGGTTTATTTCCTCACGACGCATTTGGATCCGGCATCGCAGCCACTAGGGTTCTGCTTGTAACCGACCGTGAAATCCATTGAGGATCTATCATTGATGGGACTAAGTTCTCGCCGGCTAAGAGATTCGGAAGGACCCGAACCCTTTTCATTCAATTCCCCTCAAAAACACACAAGGTATGCGCTGCAAGATCTGTGTTCTTATGTGCTTCTCGCTTGGGTTATTCTCAGGCGCGGCCGGAATATACGCCGCTCAGGAAGGCGGCCAAACTGTGGCCTTGATTGGCGCCCGGTTAATTGACGGCTCAGGCCAAGCTCCGTTAGAAAACTCTGCCCTGGTAATTCAGGGAGAAACGCTGAGCGCAGTCGGACCAGCAGCCTCAGTGAAATTCCCGGATGGCACGGCGGTCATCGATTGTCATGGCCAAACCATTATTCCCGGTCTGATCACAGATCACTCACATGTTGGCCTGGTGGATGGCGTCTCGATTAAGCCGGAGAATTACAACCGACAAAATATTCTTCGGCAGTTGCGCCAGTATGAAGCGTATGGGGTCACATCGGTTACAGCGCTCGGACTCAACGGCAGCTTATTTTACGAGCTACGTGACGGGCAACACAGCGGCAAGTCTCCGGGCGCCGATCTGTTTGGAGCTTTTCGCGGTATCGGTGCGCCATTAGGCGCTCCTCCCGCGGCCGTGATTCCGGTTAGTACAGATCAACTCTATCGGCCCGAGACCGCCGAGGAAGCTCGGACGGCGGTCAGGGAGATTTTGGCTGGTCACCCTGATCTCGTAAAAATCTGGGTCGACGATCTGCTGGGAACCTCCCCAAAAATGAAGCCGGAGATTTATACCGCTGTCATCGAGGAAGCCCATCGCGCCGGCGTTCGGATAGCGGCTCACATTTACTATCTGCAAGACGCCAAAGCCGTACTTCGAGCCGGAGTCGATATCATCGCCCATGGTGTTCGCGATCAACCGGTTGACCAGGAATTCATCGACGAGATGAAAGCTCGCTCTGTCTGGTATATCGCCACAATCAACCTCGATGAATGCTCTTATATCTTTGCGGAACAACCCGCTTGGACGAAAGACGCTTTCTTTCAAAACGCATTACAGCCTGCGCTGAGGGCCCAACTAAGTGACCCGGCGTACCTGGAAAAGAGCTCGAAAAGTCCCAGAGTCCCGATCTTTAAGAAAGCGGTCGCAACTAACCAGGCAAACGTGAAGACACTCTACGACGCTGGCGTAAAGGTCGCCTTTGGTACTGACTCCGGAGCAATCCCTCCGCGCATCCCCGGGTTTGCCGAACACCGCGAATTACAATTGATGGTGGCGAGCGGGCTCACTCCGTTACAAGCGATTAACTGCGCGACCAGCCGGGCCGCAGCTTTGCTGGGACTCTCGGATCGAGGCGTACTGGCGCCCGGTAAACTCGCTGACTTCGTTGTGCTGACCGGCAATCCCTTAGACGATATTACCAACACGGAAAAAATCGCTGCTGTCTGGCACCGGGGGAAGAAGGTGGCGGGAGCGGTCGGGGACTTCCATGCGAGCGGTGATTAGTGACTAGTGATTGGTGATTAGTGATTGGTGGAGGATGACCATCTTTGGTGGGGCGAGGCTCCCGAATAACACCAGATTTTCTCGAAGGTGATAGGTGTCTGAAACCAAATGAAGTGCCTAGGCCTAAACGCCCGCCGACTTGTCCGACGTAGCTTTTGATGTTTTAGGGTCTCAATCCCGACTCGGGCCGCGAAGTCGGAGTCGTGGCTCAGCGCTAGACCACGGCTCGGCGGGTTCTTAGGCCTAACGGCGCAACTCTTGATTCAATACCGTTTTTCCCTGCTAAAACTTCCAGGCCGTTCGGGAGCCTCGCCCCACCAACGAAGGGCGAGCTTCGCCCTCCACCAATCACAATCACCAATCACGCTGCGTCTTTTCCCTACTTCTGATTTTTAAGCTTCCTTCCGGTCGGACCAGGGTTTGCGTAATCGTTGGGATGGGCTAGATCGCTCATTTCAGAGCCAACAACAGACCGTTTCTCCTCTTTCAGACTGGCCCGGTAGGTCTCGACGTTGTTGTCCACGATGGTGGGCTGAATGAAGATCAATAGCTCGGTCCGATTCTTGATCCGCGTGGTGTATTTAAACAAATGTCCCAGATACGGGATATTATCCACATAAGGAATCCCATTATCCGTTTTTTGAATTTCATCCTGGATCAATCCTCCTAATACTACGGTTGCACCGCTGGGAATCGTTACCGTTGTGGTTAAACGCTGGCTATTGATGATCGGCACTTCATTTCCAGAAATATTGACGTTGCTACCAAGAGTATTATTAATCTGAGCGATCTTTAAGGTAACTTCGTTGTTCGAGTTGATCAGGGGAATTACCTCCAGGCGAAGCTCAACGTCTTCATATTGCACGGTCGACTCTACCGAAGCGACACTACCCGTCGCCGTACCAGTCGCCGTGGTAGGAACGTTAGAAAGAGAAGTTCCCGGAATGGGAACTTGTTGACCGTTCGAAATCACCGCCCGTTTATTGTTTGCCGTATAGACGGCGGGACGCGCCAGAATTGTGAAGTGGCTGCGGGTATCAAGTGCCCTTATGAAAACACTTAATGCGTCCCCAATCTTTCCATAGATCGCTAACCCCTGCAGCCCAGGTATCAGCGCACCACTTAGGATTGCGCCCGGGTTGACTACTCCAGAGCCACCCGTACCGGTACCGATAATCGATTGCCCGTTAACATTGCTATTGAGGTTAGCGGAGGCAACCCCACTCTGCTGACCGGCGATTTTCTTGAACGTTTGGGCCCAATCGACGCCCAAATCAGTCTCACCGTTCAGCGTTAAATTCCCGATAACGGTAGCCAGATAGACCTGTTGCGGTCGCTGATCCAGCCGCTCCAGCAGCATGCGTACTTTTTGAATGCTCTCCGGAGGACCAATCACGATGATCTTATTATCTTTGGCATCAGAAATTACCCGGGTCTTTCCCACCACAATGGATTGCGGTCCGAGCTCTTCGTTTGGGTCTTGAAGCAAGTCTTGCCCCTGCTGATTGCCGCCGCCGGTGCTATTGGTTTGACTATATCCGCCGGCATAGCTGCTGCCGGACGTGCTTGACGTACTAGAAGTACTTGTGACCGATCGTTGTTGGCTCGGCTGCTGCTGCTGTTGCCCTCCGCTAATACCTCCGGTCCCACCTTGTTGAGCTTGTTCAGGTGTCTCGGCCAAGAGATCCTTGAGCACCGGTAGAACATCCCCCGCTGAGACATACCGGAGTTTGTACTCCAACGGTTTCTCCGCGATGTTGGCCTGGTCAAAGGATTCTATCAGGGCCCTAAGTTGAGCCATATTTTGGGGCCGGGAAACAACCAGGATTCGGTTTGTCCTCGCATCCGCAACCAGTTGGGCCTGTATACCGGCGATACCTGATGCGCCAGCGTTGTAGTTGATCTGCACGTTACCGGGAGTACCCGGATTCTGCTGACCGCCCGTTTTCTGTCCGGCCCCGCCCTCTAGCAACTTGTTAAGGGTGTCTGTAACTCGCTCCGCGTCTGCCCGAACCAGCTGGACAAACTCGGTGGAGGTCGCCGCCGGCGGCACATCGATCAATTGCTTTAACGCGATCAGTTCTTTGATGACACTAGTATTCTCGGTGATCACCACTGCCTGGGCGCTGTTCACCGGCACAAACGCCGTGTATGCCCGAGGTAGAACATGGGTCTGAAAAACGGCTAGTGCTTCCTGCGCCGAGATATAACTCAGCGGCATATAATAACTCACAATCTGCTCCCCTTCAGGCAGGCTATCCGGCGTAGTATACAGACGAACCCCTTCACTTCGCGGGTTCTTGCCCGTATTTAAGTTGATCACCTTAACCGTGTTTTCGTTGGGCCCCGGAACGAAAGCGTAGTTGTTAAGCAAAAGGGCTGCTTCAATGAGCCGGACCAATTGCTCACGTGGCACCGGGTTGGGAACTAAGATCGTGATCGGAACCGCATTTGCACTGAGATTGCTATCTTCGATGACGGTTTTGCCGGTCAACTCCTGGTAGTCTTGCAGGATCGTCGTGATGTTATTGTTAACCGCTGAGAACGTCGATGTCTCAGACCCCGGATCTCCTGGAGTTCCCGGAGTTATTATTTTCCGATTCGGCGTTGCGTTTGCGGGCGGCGGGTCCGCTTGATCTGACTCGAGCTTGGTCTGGCCCGAATCATTGACCTCGAGCTTGTTTTGGGCCCAGGCAGGTCCGCAGCACCAGCAGCAGAGCACGAGTCCGAGGGGGAGAAGCCAAAGTGTTTTCATGTTATTCGTCGTCGTCGTCGGAAGCCGCCTGATTGTTGTTCTGCTGAAGGGTGTTCTGCTGCGCATTATTCTGCTGACCATTAAATTGCGGAGCATTGGTCTGCGGAACCGGGTTCTGGGGTGGAGTTGGAAGCATCCGCCGGCGACGAACGTCCTGCGCCTCGGGCGCATTCACCGGGTTCCGTTGCGTATTCGTATTCTGCTGGTTTACGCCGGTCGGCGTTTGAGGAACTCCTCTGCGGAACGCTCCTCCAAACTGTTGACCATTTGGTCCGACTTGAGGTTGGCCCGGGATCGGCCTTTGCATGGCCAGGTTTGGATTTACAACCTGGTTGTTCTGCGCTTGCTCAAACTTGAATTTGACGATTCCTTCTTCTTTCCCGTTCGTCAGCTTGGCGAAAATCAGGCTGGGATTTTTGTTTGGTACCACCTCGATCAACCGTAACCGATCCGGATTATCCCCCTCCTCTTTAGTGACCTTTTTTACCTCGTTCGTTTCGGTATCCTCTACGAACAGGATATCCTTCCCCTTATCGTGTAGCCAGTTTACCAGGATCAGTTTTGAAAAGGGCGACGCCGGGCCTGTGAGCGTCGGGGTCACCAGTGTAAACGGGTTTCGCTCCCAGATTTGCTGATACCGAGCAACGTCGAAGCCCTTTGGTAACGTATCATCCGAGCGACCGATCCCGACCAGTAACCAACACCCGGCAAGTATCGCGGCCAGCGTGTGACGGTGCACTAGGGTTAGATTCCGCATGGTTTACTTTTCTACTATTTCTTTACGCAGGAGGCGAGTACCAACGTGCAACTTCTAATTCCAGATCGACCGCCGGCGGTTTCTCCTGGCTTTTCAAAGAAAAATTGGTCACCGCTTGGAACTTTTCCGGTTGCTGAACCTCAACCAGCCAACGAACGACATCCTCTAGAGTGCCAGTCAGCTTTAGACGGACAGCGACCGCCTGATAGTTTGCCGTGCTCTTGGCGTCAGCAAAGCTTTGTTCTTGGATGGTCAACTTGTGATCCTTGGCGCTCGCGGTCAGAGACTGCAGGAGCTCCGACTGCGGCACAGCGCCCGCCGCCACTCGCGGCTGCTTTTGGTCGATCCATTGCTTGCGGTTCAGCCAGAATTGCTTCTCTCGGAGCCAGACTTGGTCGGTATTGGCGTTCGCTTCCAAGCCCCGAATCTTAAGCGCTAGGTCGGATTCGATATCGAGCAAATAGCTGACCAGATAAAAGGTACCCATCACGAGGAGGGCCCCTCCCAGCACCAGCGACAACCGTTTCTCACCTTTAGTCCACTTTCGCAACGCTAGGTTCTCCTTCTATAATAAATTCGGCTCGACCATCTGGGCGCAGACTGGGGCTTTTCATGTCCCATCGAAACTGCTTCAGAGCGACATTGTGCTTGATGTCCTCGTTTAACTTGAACGCTGCCGCAGCGGTGCTGGCTTCACCGCGAATGATTAACTTGCCCTTCTCGATTTGAAACGCGGTCAATCGCATTCCCTGAGGAGGAAGCAAATCGGCAACCTGGTGCACAAGCTCTACTGCATACAATTTGGGGTCGACCGCCCATTCAACTTTGCGCCATTGATCCGCTGTTTCTTGAATTGCGGCCACGGTGGGGTGCTCGGCGCTTAATTGGTTTTGTAATTCAGTGATCCGGTGTTGCTGCCAAAAAATATAGCCGATGATCGCCAGAACCCCGAGCAAGTACGCCCCGGCGGCGGCCGCAATCAGACGGCGAACCCGGCGACGGCGTCGGGCTTTTTCGTGCAGAACCGAAACCTGAGGAGGCAGCAGCTTAGACGGTGTCGCCGGCAAACTGGGGGGCGGAACCGATTCCCGAAACGTCTTGAGAGCAAGCCCTTGTTGCAACACGTCGACCTCTTCGTCCGTGAAATCCCCCCAAACCGCCAGACCAAGCAATTCGTTGATCATGTGTTGGGATTCCAACTGCAGCAGGATGCATCGGATCTCGTTAACGCTCTCGTCTGATACTTCTTCCGCGGAAAGGACCTGAAAATGGATCGGATCTCGGCCCCGGCTAATCGTCACCGCCAAGCGCTGGCGTTCCCGCCAAACGATGAGTCGATCCTGGGGAAGCGGCAGCGTAAATGGCTCCGGCTCAAATCGCACCGCGTTCTCGACGGCTAGCTCCGGCGCCAGGTCCGGCAGGAGCACGATGGCCAGCGCGAGAGATCTTTCCTCCTGTACCTCCAGAATCCGGACATCGAGCGACGAGGCGACACTCTGGCGTTGTACTAACCCCCGTTTCTCAAGCTGCAGTTGGACCATTTCCGGCACCACATGTCTGTCGGCAGTCGGCACCCACGTGGCGTAGCTGACGGTCTGTCGCAAAGGAAGCGCAACTACGACCTGGCCGCTCACGGTTTTCGGGCTCTCGATCCGCCGGACGAATTGAGCGCGTTTGGAGGCTGGAAAATTCCAAAGCTCCCAATTGCCGTTCATACAGCGAACTAGTGAGACTTGGCCGCGCTCTATTTTTCCTGCCATAGCAAATAAGCAACCGGAATCGCAGACCGCTTGGCGACAACCGAGAGCGTCACTGAATACTTTCCAACGCTCCCGATACTCTCCACGCGATCCACCGAGCTCGTCAGGCTTAGAAGGTTTTGCACGATCTGAAATTGTTGCTCAGACATACCCAGGGCCAGCATAACGTCGTTCCAATTCTGATAAGGCTGGTCGTCAGTTGTAAACGGAATTCCGTCCGGACCCCAAATGCGTTTAACAAACTGCGTCGCCGTCGCCGGCGTCACACCTGTTACCAATGCAATCATGCCGGGGTCTGCCAGGTTCACGTCAATAGTGCCGTCACTCCAAACCGTGAAATAGTCGGCCCAGTTCGGTTTTGCCTGGATCACTGCATTAAAGCCAGGTACCTCAGCCATTTCTGAGACAGACAAAAATGGGCGGACCAACTGAATGCCTCGCTGCTGACCAACGTCCGTCTCTTCTTCTTCCTGGGGTTGGGCCACGTTAGTTCCGACTGGCTGGATTTCTTGGTTGCCGTTTGTCCACTTCTTCAAGCCGTTGATCACGTCGTTCACCGCACCCAACGATACATTCCATTGCAAAAACAAGGTCTGCAGAATGTCGTCTCTTCCTTGTGACAAAAGGGAGTTGACATTCAGCTTGGTCGATTCGCTGGTGATGACGACGTGGAATTCACCGTTCGGTTTGAATTTCTGGTTCAAGAGCGCGATATCTTGATTACTGACCTGCGGATTGAGGCCAAACGCCAAGCCGGACCTCGCTAACTGTCTAGCTCGGAACTGATGATTCAAGGCCCCATAGTCTTCCACGCCAGACTCCAGAAACGTCAAGGCGCCCAATACCAAGCCCGAGATTAGCAGTAGAGTGAAGAGCACCAATAAGAGAGCAGACCCGCTCGTTAGGAAACGCCGAGAACGCCGGGAACGAAGGGGAACGAGCGAGAACGGGGCTCGCGGACGTCTCGCTTGTGACGCACCTGGCGAAGTTCCGTTCCCGGCGTTCTCGGCGTTCCCGGCGTTCTCGCTCGTTCTCGGCGTTAACATTCGTTTGTTCTTTAAGCTCCGCCTGGCACTGTTTGAGCCACCCACCATGGGAACACGGCTCGCACCGGCGCCGGTTGTCCGCTGACCTGAAACGTGCACTCCAAGAGAGTGGGTTTGTCTCCACCGTTCGCCCAATTCGCAACCCAATTTCCGGTGTTCCGGTCGAAAAATCGCCAATTGCAGCGGACAAGCCCCCTTACCAGAGTTGTAACAGTCGGTGGAGGAGGTTTTGACTCCGGATCACTTTCTGGAGGTTCAGGTATCTCGGTTGCCACTAAACTGAAACGGCCGTCCGGCTGGTTTCTCACAGCCAGGATCACGGTCCCGAAGCCGGATTCTGCGCCTTTCCACGAGAAATTGAAGGGAGTCTGATCAAAAACCAGCTGAAACTCATCCCTGGTCCGCTTGGTCTGAAACTGAGCCGTGCCCGGCAGCGACTCGATGTCTTTACGCAAGAGCTCATAGATCCCATCGCTGTGTTCTTGCTGACCCTGGAGAAACTGCACATTCGTCGTCACTGTTGACGTTGTTTGGATGATTCGGAAAACAAGACTGACGATGATCGACAGGACGACGAGCGCTAACAGAACTTCGAGGAGAAGATAACCCCCAGCATTTCGCCTAATTGGCTTGACCTCTCGGGTTGATGGCCGCCGTCTCCGACCGGCATTGTTCCAAGCTCGGCTTCTCCAAAGGGTCGAGAGGTCAAACCAATTAGGCGAAATGCTATTCATGGCTGGAACAAAACCTCCTGTGCTTCGCTGGTCCGAACCCGATTCCTTGCCAGCCAAGTGGCTCGCACGGTTACCTGCCAAAGGTTTGCCACCGGCTGGCCCTTGCTATTCGTCTCAGGAAGGGAGACCACCTCGCGCTCATATTGAATCCGGTGATCACCCATGAAGATTGCCGTTTTCCCGGGTTGCAGCTTGTTGACGCTGGCTTCCGCTAAGATGCTTTCCAAATCCTGGCGCACTTCGGATTCGTCATGGATCAGGATCACCGTATCGAGAGCCTGCTGCAGCGCCGTGGTGAGAGCGATCGCTCCCACGCAAAAGATGGCGAGCCCCAGCAACATTTCCCAAAGCACGAAACCGTGTCGGTTGGCAGTGTGCGGTTTGCGGTTTGCGGTTAACCATTTGCGGTTAGCAGTTGGTTGCTTATCAGCGACTGGCATGGCTACCCACCGGCTAACAGAAAACGGCAAACGGCCAACCGCCAACCGCAAACCTCTGGTCTTTGGGCTCATCGGATAAACGATTCCTCGTTCTCGATCCGTGCCGTTAGCGCGTCTATCCTGAACCGGACCCAATCCTCGTTGCGTTGGAAATAGAAAACGATCGGCTCACAAAGGCCATTCGGCGTGAATACCCAGCGCGCATCCGCTACGGTCTTTAGGTCTCGATCCGCAGGCCGCTGAATCTCGTACTTAACATTAGCGGGCAAATCGTATCGAAGCGACTGGGTGTCTGTGTCCCTCTTTTCTAACGGTTCTAACAGGTACCCTGTGTTTAATAAAAGGACCACATAAGCTCGGTCTTGTTCCATAGCGAGGCGCCGAGCCGTTTTGGCAAAGGTTTGTAGCTCGCGTACCGGCTTTCGGATTTGTTCCTCCTGGAACTGTTTGGCAACGGGCGGCGCGGCTACCGCGAATAAAACGGCCACGATAAACAGTACAAAGCAAATCTCCATTAACGTGAAAGCAGCTTTCCGGCGAGCGGTAGGTCGCCGGCGGAGAACTCTTACAAAAACGCCGTTGGACGGTGTTGCGTTCACGGCGTTCGCTGGATTCACGGCGGTAGCAGCGTTAATTCACGCGCCGGTAAATGTTACCATCACCTTCCTTGCGTTGTGGACCGAGCGAGTAGACGTCCACCCCGGATGGATCTTTCTTGCCGGGGTTCCGATATTGATAAGGTGTGTTCCAGGGATCAACCGGTAAGCTATCCATCAACCTGACCCAGTTCGACGG
>JAFAHI010000527.1 GCA_019237325.1 Verrucomicrobiota bacterium
AGCCTACGAACAAATGTCCGCAGAACGTAAGGCGCGGGTACAAAAACGCCGCTACATCGCAGTTTCGACCGTTCAAGAGAAGAATGACAAAGGAGCCAAAAGCGTGATGATCTACGACACCGAATCCAAACAGGTGGTCGGAAACAACGTTTATGACGTTAAGACCGCTCCAAAAGACGGACAGGTCCAGAAATACGACAGTTACTCGGTCGAATACGTAGGCAGTTAACAACGCCGACAACGCGCCAGAACGCCGTCATCGCCGTGAACGAGGGGGCAAAGAACACCGGCGTTCGCCCTCTCGTCTTGAATTCCGGGGAGGCTTGGCCCAGGCCTCGCCTGCCTGCGAAATCCTAGCTCGTTTTTTCCTCTAAGACCTACTTGTAGCTAGTAGGAACCTGCTCCAAGTTTTCGCGCACGGTATTCACCGGTCCCGTTCGCGGTCCGGCGGGTTGCCGGAGCGATTTTCCGCAGACACCCTCGTTTTTTAAGGATATGCGATTTGAGCATCGAAGCTTTGAACAGAACGGACAGCACCTCGACGAAGTAGTCGATCTTAAGAACGAGACACGGATCGTCGTTGGCGATCATGGGGCTGAATTGGTCGGCGTGGCAAAACGCGCCCCAGGAGGAGACTGGGTGGGTTATTTGTACCGAGATGGGGACACGAGCGTCCCAGCGAGCGGATGGAAAAGCCACGCGACGGTGATGGGCTATTATATCCATCGTTTAGTAGGAGAACGTACGTTGTATGAAGGCGAGGAAATCCGAGGAGGAAACCACAGTTTTATTCGGACAAAGGTCTTTGCCACTCCCGAAGTTCTGATTTCTGAACAGAACGCCACCTTGCGTTACCGGTTGGCAGCCGAAGCCATCGAAAAAAAAGAGTACCCGCGACGGGTTGCATTCCAGCTCGATTATGTCCTGTCGGGCGGGGACCTGAGCGTGGTCTTTTCCTTTGCTAATCAGGAACAAAACCGGCCTGCGCATGTCAGCTTCGGCCTTCATCCTGGGTTCAGAGTCAGTTCTATCGACGATGCGCGAATTATTCTCCCGCGCGGCAATTACCGGCGTTATCTGGCTCCGGGTAATTTTTTGAGCGGCGAGACCGTGGATTTCAGTTCTGCAGGAGATTCATTCCCCTGCAAACCATTTGAGTTGCCTGACTCGTTCCTCATACAGCCTGTCGATGTCGATGAATACGTCGTCAAACTTCAGGACCTGAAAGAACGGCGGGAGGTCCAGATAGACCTTTCTGAAGCGCCTTTCTTTACTATTTGGAGCGACCTCAATCCCTTCATCTGTATTGAGCCATGCTGGGGCCTGCCGGACCATAAAGACCAAGAACCTTTCGAACAAAAGGTCGGCATCCAGGTGATTCAACCTCACGGGACACTGAGTCGTCAGTGTAGTTTTCGATTCCTGTAAGGCAGTCCCCTCAGGATCGTTCACCCGGTTCTGATAGCCTGCTTTCCTCCGGATACATCATGAACATCATTCAAACTCTCCGGCATCGAGCTGAACTTCAACCTGGAGTGCCAGCGATCATGGACCGGACCTTCTTTGGGGACCGAGTCCTGAGTTATGCTGGTCTCAATCGGTCCGTCGATTTCTTGGCGCTCCGGCTCGACGAAGAAGGAATCAAGAAAGGGGATCAAGTGCTAATGCTGCTAGATCCCTCCCAAGACTTTTATCTGTTCTTGCTTGCGCTTTTGCAAATAGGCGCGGTGCCGACCCTGGCCGACGCGTTAACCGGTCTGAAACCTTTTGGTCAGTGGGTGGAGCAATGCCGGCCGGCAGCTTGTGTCTTACCCCAATCGAATTGGTTGTCGCAGCGCTTTCATCGTCAGCTGCGGTTAATCCCCAAGAAACTTTTCCCGCATGCGTTTCGATTCGAGAACCGGATCTTGCGTATCGGCAAGTTCGGCACGCCCGTCGAGCTTGGTAAATCGGAACTGGCGTTGATCGAATTAAGAAGAGGCGGTTTCGGAGGACTCGAGGCTCGGGGCTGGACGCAGTCGCAGCTCGCTCGCACGGTACAACGTCTGGTGAGCTATCTGAAGATGAAGGCGGGTGAGATCGATCTTTGCGATTGGCCGTTGCTGTTATTGGCAAATGCAACCGCCGGTGTCACAAGCGTTGTCCCGGTCAGGCCTGGAGTACTCTCCCAGCGTTCTCACAGGCAGCAAGTCGAGAAATTTCAACCGGCGCGGGTAACAGCTCCCGCCGCCTTTCTTCTGCATTACTTGCGCAAGAATTCGTCGCCTCTGCACAAGATCTTTGTTATCGACGCTCCATTGCCTCCCGAGAGCCTGGAATTCTTTGTGCGTTGCCAGCAATTCGCAAATGTTGAGCTCGTCTTCGGGCAGGACGTCCCGTTGGCTGCCTGCTCATTGAACGAGTATCAGAGCGTGGGCACCGCGCGTTGGGTCGGTGAATTCTTCGCCGACGTCAAAATCAGGATTGAGCCTCGATCATTCGAATCGAACGACCAAGTTGAACCGGTTAAAGATACCTCAGTCAAAACGCACTCCGGCGAGCTGCTTATCTCCGGCGATTTTCTGCCCAGGCCGCTCGATCTTAATGGCGAAATTGACGCGTCCCGCCTCGCCCAATTCGAGAACGGAGAACAATGGTTCAAGACCGGCTTAGAAGGTTCTCTCGATGGCAACAGGAAGTTTACTCTGGTCGAGCGGTAGGGCGCTAGGAAGGAGCTCCTGCTCGCTGCTCGTAATCGTTCTCGTACTTGTCGTCGTCCTCGTCCTCGGCTTTGGCTAGAACGCGACAAGTGTATGTATGAGTCACGAATGAGGGCCAGCAACGACTAGAAACGCGCGGAAAAACTATCGAGGACGAGGACGAGGACGACGACGAGTACGAGAACGATTAACGTCGCCGCCTGGCTCCTAGGCTTTAGCTGCCGCTGCCGCTTCTTCTCCCCCACCCCGTCGGGCTAAGAAATAAGAACCGACCACAACAAGAGCCGCTAGAAATTGCGCT
>JAFAHI010000530.1 GCA_019237325.1 Verrucomicrobiota bacterium
GCACTGTCGCCGCCGGTTACGTCATAGGTAGCGCCAGTGACCATGTGAGCGGCGTCGGAAGCAAGGAAAACGACAGCGGGCGCGAGATCCTCAGGTTCGAGCCATGGCACTCCCATTGGTGTTTTGGTTTCGAGCACTTTCTTAACCTCTGCCTCGTCCTTTTGCATGTCTCCCGTTGCGATTCTGCCGCCTACTTGGAGCGCTTGCGCGTAGCGTTCTTCGTGCCTGGTAAGCGCAGTGTCGATCAGTCCCGGTACGAGTGCGTTCACCGTGATTCTATGCTTGCCCAGCTCCAGCGCCGCCGATTTCATCAGGCCGATGATGCCCCACTTAGACGCTGAATAGGCCGAACCATTGAGCGTTCCGTGACGCCCTTGCGTTGATGTTGTCACGATGATGCGTCCACGTCCGCGCTTCACCATGGCGGGGGCGAAGGCGCGGATGGCATTCGCCGTCCCGGTGAGATTGGTGTCAATAGTGATGTGCCAATCGGAATCCTCCATTTCGAGCAGGGGGCGGAAGGCCTGAATGCCGGCGTTGGCAAATAGGATGTCGATTCCTCCCAACTCATGTTCGATCTGCGCGGCCGTCGTGCGGAGGGCAGGCAGATCACGCTGATCCAGCACGAATCCGCGCCATCGGACGCCGGCTGCCGAGACGAAGCGTCCGGTTTCCTCCAAATCTGCCTTGGTAGCCGGCGCCACTCCTGACCTGGGATCGACCGTGGCACAGATGTCAATGCCGGCGACACTCGCACCACTTTTTGCGAACGCAATACTAACAGCTCGTCCAATCCCGCGGGCGGCGCCGGTGACGACTGCAAGCTTGCCCTCAAGAATGTTGCCGAAGAGATTACGATTCATTGTTACGCCGAGTTTGCAAGACGGTGCAGCCTATACGTGTGCCTCTTGCTGAACTGCCGGTTTCACGTCGTGCTCAGCGACTTCGGCCGGCTCCGTGGTCAGCAGGATGTCTTTGGCTTTCTTTACATCAGCCTCGGTTCCGTGGGCGACCACCAGAAACTTGTCCGCTCGGACGGCGGTCTCATACCTCAGAATGCTGTCCTTCGGGATGCCAACGCTGTAAAGGCCAGCCCCGATTGCGCTCAAGCCGCCGGCCACAATAGCGCCCTCTAGAGCGCCAATGATCCAAGCGACAAGCGGACCTGCTACCAGCACTTGTCCGACACCGGGCACCCAGAAAAACGCTGCACCGAACAAGAAGCCCCAGATCCCGCCCCAGAAGGCGCCCCACTTGCCCCAACATTTCATGCGGTCTCCGGCATTGTAATAGCCGACGACCTCCTCATCCGTGTGATAGTCCTTGCCGACGATCGACAGCTTCTTCATATCGAAGCCGGAGCGCTGCAGCTCCTTGACCGCCCGTTCAGCAGCCTGGTGGCTCTCGTAAATCGCGATTACCGCATTTGTGTCACTCATATTCTTGATCTCCTTACGTTCGGTGAATACCGAGTTCTTGCCAATTGGTTTCGGATAGATTGACGCCGTAATACTGCGCGGCTTTTTGGATGTTTGCGAAGGCCAATGCGCGATCTTCCTCAGACACATCTAATACCTGGTTGAATCGCGCAACTGCGTTTCGGACATGTTGGGCATCTGTAAGTGGTTCTTTCCGCTGCGCCGGAAAGGCGAAGACGGTATCGGGCAGGTTGCTTCGACTTGTGAGGCGACCATGCTCTTCATACGGCTGCCAAGTTGGCTCGACACCGGTCATTCCTTTTCTCCAATCGTTCGCGTGGCGTTTCTTACTTCGATCTTCTTTGGGACTGCTCTAGCAACAACGGGCGCAGTGATTTGAAGGACGCCGTCCTTCAGTTCGGCTGTCATTTTGTCACCCTCCACGCCGTCGGGAAGCGTCATGGTGCGATAGAGCGTGTTGCACGAGTATTCCTCCTCCTTCTGCTCACCGCATAAGGTGAGGTGCTTTCCGTGGAGGATGACGTTCAGCGCCTCCGCCTTCATACCTGGAACCGGCACGGAGATGTGGAACTCCTTGTCTTCGGTGTCTGTCCACGTTTCGATCGGAGGAACAAGTGCCAACAAGGTCTCCGCTGCCCGTACTGTGCGACCGTTGATCATATGATGCGCCTGTTCTCATTCGCGCCGACAAAGATTTTTGGATTTCCGATCATGTGTGCAATAACGAAGAGGCCCATCATGGCTCCCGTGACTGCCATGACGAGTTTTTTTCCTACCGCGGTGTTCCAAACCGCGATGAGCCGGTTGCCAACCGCGAACTGCCGCGCGGTCGGATATGTTGCGTTAACCACAGTGGAACCTGAAACAAACTAAGCAACTACGACTCCAACGATCCCCAACGTTGCCTTAAATTCGGCCTCGAGATCGTGCTGTGCGGATACTTCAGGAAAAGAAAAGATTTAGCGGGTTCTTACTTGCACGGAGTCTGCGGGCCATTGAGAATCTTCTGGCAATTTCCGCATTTCATGGCAATCGCATGGATGTACCGCGAAGATTACGCGCGCGCCGGCTACTTGACTTTGCCGCGAAATGGAGCTAAAGCACGATTCATGGCTTGGCAGACGCTGATCTTTTCGTCTGCCCTGATTCCTGCAACGGTGCTA
>JAFAHI010000719.1 GCA_019237325.1 Verrucomicrobiota bacterium
CATAAACGGCTTTCCTTCCTGGATTCGAAAAGTTCGCCCTCTTACAAGACATCGCACATTGTTCAGTCCAGAGCATCCGTTGCTCCGATCACAACGGATCGCGGGGACGCGATCCCTCCCCAATGATTTTCTACGCGCTTTTTACCAACCGAGACTAACCGAGAAATCACTATGTCTAATCCTTTGTTTTCTACTCATGAGCAGCTCCTGAAAGACGCAGTAGCAGCAATTGAGAAGCGTACGTATTGGAGCGCGTTTCCGGAGATTCCTAGCGGTAAGATTTATGGTGAGACCGCTAACGAGAACGGCAAAGCAGCGTTCGAATCCAGACTCCATCAACCGTATCCGTTGACGCTTCCGTCAACGGTTGGTCAAACCGGCTCTGAACGGTCGCCCTACGGTTTCGCTTTGGAAATCAGTTATCCCAAAGTTGACCTCGACCCGCTCTTGAAGACGGTTCTCGCCGCACAGAAACAGTGGCGCGCGGCAGACCCGGAAACTTGGGCCGGGGTTTCTCTGGAAATTCTCCAGCGGTTGAACCGGCGAAGCTTTGAGATGGCTTACGCGGTTATGCATACCACCGGACAAGGTTTCATGATGGCTTTCCAAGCCGGCGGACCGCATGCGCAAGATCGAGGTCTCGAAGCGGTGGCTTATGCGTGGACTGAACTCAATCATGTCCCTAAAACCGCTTACTGGGAGAAACCGCAAGGCAAGAACGAGCCCTTAAAACTGAACAAACAGTTTAAAGTCGTTCCCCGCGGTATCGGCTTGGTTATCGGGTGCTCTACCTTTCCGACCTGGAACGCTTATCCTGGTCTTTTTGCTAACTTAGCCACTGGAAACGCGGTGATCGTGAAACCGCACCCGAGCGCGATTCTTCCCTTGGCCTTAACGGTTGAAATCGCGCGACAAGTCCTGGCTGAGGCTGGTTTTGATCAGAATATCGTCACCCTGGTTGCCCATGAGCCGGATAACGACACTCCTCAAAAGCTCGCCCTGCGTCCGGAAATTAAAATCGTCGATTTTACCGGCAGCACGAAGAACGGAGAGTGGCTAGAGAGGCAAGCTCGACAGGCCACGGTTTATACCGAAAAAGCCGGAGTGAATCAGGTTGTCATTGATTCCACCAATGATTTTGCCGGGATGGTTAAGAACCTGGCTTTCTCTGTCTCGCTCTATTCTGGTCAAATGTGTACCGCTCCTCAAAATTTCTACATTCCCAAGAACGGAGTGGAGACCGCCGATGGGCATCTTAGCTTTGATCAAGTCGTGCAAGGGTTAGTAGATAGTCTCAATAAATTGCTTGGTGACCCTGGCCGTGCGGTCGAAATTCTCGGCGCGATTCAGAGTGACGCAACCCTGGACCGTCTTGAATCGGCTCGGAAACTGGGCAAGCTGGTCTGCGATACCAAAACTGTCGCCCACTCTCAATTTCCTGATGCTGCCGTGCGAACCCCTCTCGTAGTTCAACTGGCCGCATCCGATCACGACTATTACTTACAAGAATGTTTCGGACCTATCGTGTTTGTGATCCCGGTGGACACTGCCGAACAAGCGCTAGAGCTCGCTCGCATGACGTCTCTTCGTTGCGGTTCCCTTACGTTCGCGGTCTATTCAACAAAAGAGTCTGTCTTAAATGCAGCGGGCGAAATCGCGGCTGAGGCTGGGGTCAGCCTATCGTGCAACCTTACCGGAGGCGTCTATGTCAACCAATCGGCTGCCTTCAGCGACTACCATGGCACGGGAGCCAATCCCGCCGCTAACGCCAGCCTCACCGATAGCGCCTTTGTAGCTAACCGATTCCGCATTATCGAAACCCGAATCCCAGTCTAACCATTAACCAACACCCTAACACTCCATGAGCGATTTTCCCCAACGGCTCGGCGCAGTTTTCGGCCGAACGACGTTCGGGGTTATTTCAAGCTCTTCTCTTCGCGCAGGCCTTGGGTTATTAGGGAGCCTCGCCCTACCAGTACATCCCTATGTATAACATCTATTCCATCGACGACATCATCCCGGTAGTGGATCCAGCAGCGTTCGTTCATCCAACCGCGGTCCTCATTGGCGACGTTATCATTGGCCCAGGTTGTTATATTGGTCCAGGGGCATCGCTTCGCGGTGATATGGGTAGGATCGTGATAGAGGCAGGCAGTAATCTTCAAGATAATTGCGTCGTCCATACTTACCCGAATATGGAAGCAACAGTCGAGGCCAGCGGACACATCGGGCACGGCGCAGTTCTCCATGGCTGTAGAATCGGAAAAAACGCGATGATCGGAATGAATGCGGTGGTGATGGATGAAGTGGAGATCGGCGAATGTTCGCTGGTGGCGGCATTATCTTTTGTGAAGGCCGGCATGTTCGTTCCTCCCCGCATGTTAGTCGCCGGGATTCCAGGCCGACTCGTTCGCGAATTAACCGATGAAGAGGTTGCCACCAAAACCAAAGGGACCGGCATTTATCAAACGTTGACCAAACGTTCACTAGCGAGTCTCCGCGCATGTGAACCCTTGCCCCAACCGGAACCGAGTCGCCGGCGGCTTCAGCTCCCGAGATATGATCCACCGGCAAAAGAGATCCACGACATTTTTGCGTCGTCTGGCGGCAATCGCCAACCATGAGCTATACGAATATACTCTGCGAGACTCGTGGCCCAGTTGGGATTCTGATTTTGAATCGCCCCGAGAGACGCAATGCACTTTCCACCGAGGTAATGCGTGAGGTTGTGCATGCCCTGGAGCAATGGGAAGCGGATGATGCCATCGGCGCCATTGTGTTAATGGGAAATGATAAGGCGTTCGCCGCCGGAGCGGATATCCAAGAGATGCAAAATCAATCTTTTGCGAATCTTTATTTACAGGACTTTCCCGAAGGCCGCGGCGGCGCTTGGACCCGGGTATCAGCGATTCGAAAACCAATTATCGCTGCGGTTTCCGGCTATGCGCTCGGTGGTGGGTGCGAGTTAGCCATGGCATGCGATTTTATCATTGCAGCTGATAATGCTAAGTTTGGCCAACCCGAGATCATGGTTGGAACAATGCCAGGCGCTGGTGGCACCCAACGGCTTACCAGACTCATCGGAAAATCGAAGGCTATGGAGATGTGCCTTACCGGACGGTTCGTCGACGCGAATGAGGCGGAACGCGCAGGCTTGGTCAGTAGGATCGTTCCACTCGCTGACCTGAAAGAGGAAGCCATCCGTACCGCAACCAAAATCGCTTCTCTTTCCCGCCCAAGCGTCATGATGATCAAGGATGCCGTTAAGGCCGCCGATGAATTACCGCTGACCGAAGGTCTCAAGGTAGAACGACGCAGTTTCCAAGCAACCTTCGCCTTGGAAGATCAGAAAGAAGGAATGGCCGCTTTTTTGGAGAAACGTGAACCGAGATTTAAGAATAGGTAGGAGTTCAGAATACAGTATTTTTTCTTAAGCATAAAAAATCCTAAACAGATGACAGTGGCGTTTCCTCCGGAGCGATTATGTCTCGGGCCATGCTGAACTCCTGCAACTCCTGAACTCCTTCTTCCCATGCCCCAAACCATCCTCTTCGAGCTTAGGGACGATATCGCCCGGCTGACTCTTAACCGCCCGGATAAGCTCAACAGCTTTACCGAGGCGATGCATTTGGAGGTGCGCGAAGCTCTTAATCAGGT
>JAFAHI010000194.1 GCA_019237325.1 Verrucomicrobiota bacterium
ACTCGAAGACACAAAACTGTTCCAAGAGCTTTATCCGGGTATCACCGGGGAAGCGGTGGTCGAGTTCGTATCCTTTGAGCGCAAGAATCCTAATTCTATCTATTCCTGTTTGTGCGCAGCCAGAGAAAACGCCAGAAGCGTACGCGAGCTGATCTCTGCCGAAATGTTCGAGCAGTTAAATCGAATGTACCTGGACTTCCGGTCCGGTGAAGCGCAGCGTTTATTTCGTTCCAGCAGCTACCAGTTTTTCAAATGGGCGCTGCAAGGCTGCCACTTATTCCAGGGAATCGCAGACGCCACCATGGCTCACGATGAAGGTTGGGACTTCCTTCAGTTGGGAAAATTTCTGGAACGAGCGGACCGGACTTCCCGAATCCTCGACATCAAATATCATATTCTGCTTCCCAAGGAAGAACCGGTCGGCGGCACGATCGATAGCGTACAGTGGTTCGCAGTTCTTAATTCCTGCAGCGGCGCTGAGGCATACCGGCGACAATTCCAGGGTCAGATCGCTCCTTGGACAGTCGCCGAGTTCTTAATTAAAGACGCATCCTTTCCGCGTTCGATTCGCTTCTGCGTCGGTTCTCTCGACCATTCGTTACATCAAATTACCGGCATGGATCGCGGCGATTTCCTTTACAAAGTCGAGGCAGAACGGCTTTCGGGTAGGCTCCTGGCTGACCTATCCTACGTCACCATGGACGACGTGTTCGGGATCGGTCTCCATGAATACCTGGATCGAATCCAGCTCAGATTGGGCGAGATCAGCAAAGCCATCTACAAAGAATTTTGCGAATGGCTCGATACTGAGGCGACTGCCTCAGAACCGAGCCAGTCGCAAAATTCTACTAGCCGAAATGCCTGAGAAAGGCTTGCGCCTTGATCGGGCATTTCGGCTTAATCCACTCGCAGGCGAGGGAGAAGAAACTCCAGGAGCCGCTCCAGGCAAGCTTCCGCGCTTTCCTCGTCCGTCTCTAACACAAGCTCCGGATTCTCGGGTGCCTCGTAAGGAGCATCGAGGCCAGTAAAGCCTTTAATTTCGCCGGCTCGCGCTTTTCGATATAGATTTTTTGGGTCCCGTTTTTCGCAGACTTCCAGCGGAGCCGAGACATAAACTTCCACAAACTCGACTCCACTGCTCGCAACGATCTCACGAGCCCGCACGCGGTCGAGGCGGTACGGCGAAATGAACGAGGTCACAGTTATGATTCCAGCATCGGCCATGAGCTTGGACACCTCAGCAACTCTGCGGATGTTTTCCACGCGATCTTCGGGAGAGAACGAGAGATTCGCATTGAGCCCATGTCTCATATTGTCGCCGTCGAGAACGTACGCTTGCATCTGGCGTTCAAACAGCTCCTTCTCGAGAGCGCGTGCTAACGTTGATTTGCCCGATCCGGATAACCCAGTCATCCAAACTACCAGCCCCGGATGTCCGTTTCTTTCGACGCGGTCCTGATATCGGATGTGGCTCTCCGACCATGTAATATTTGAGCTCTTGACCTGTTTGTGGACCAGATAGACCCCGCCGAAAATCACTCCCCCGCCGGCCACATCGTTTCCGTCCACCAATACAAACCTGCCGCTGGTTTGCAGCCGGTCGTAGTTGTCCATCACTAGCGGACCCCGGCTCTGGATCGTCACTTCGGCAACCTCATTCTTTTCGACAGTTCGCCGAATTGCTGCAGAAGCTTCCAGTGTGCTGGCATCGATCACACGATCGATCGACGCGAGTTGGCACTCCACCTCCTGAGTCAGCAGCTTGATCTTATATTTCTTAGCAAGACTAAGGGGGCGGTCACCCATCCAGAAAACGCGGGCTCGAAACCGATTGGTCTCGATCGGCATTTGATCGATATGGATACCAACTGACCCTCGTTCGACGAAGATTTGTTCCCGCAGAGTGATTCCAACCGATTCCCCGGCGGAGACCGCGCTCCGCTGAGCCGCATTCCACACTTCGATCGAAGCCACGACGGACTCCTTGTTCGACGGAGCGAAGACGACCGTGTCGCCGATCCTGAGCGTTCCTGATTCAATGCGGCCCGCCAGAATCCTTCTCTGATCAAATCGGTACACATCCTGCACGGCAAACCGGAGAGGCAGATCGGCAGGAGGTAGCGGTTGCTCCAGGTCGTCAAGCGTTTGAATCAGGGTAGGCCCCTCGAACCAGCTCGTCTTTGGATCTGGTACGACCAGATTAACCCCATCACGAGCAGCGATCGGCAGGAACTGCAACGGCTGGACGTTCAACTGACGGAGGAATTCTCGATAGTTGGCCTCAATCCGGTTGAAGACTTCCTGGTCGAAGTTCACCAGGTCCATCTTGTTCACCACCACGACTACTTGCCGGATGCCCAACAAGCTCAAGAGGTAGGCGTGCCGGCGGCTCTGCTCTTGAATGCCTTCGTGGGCGTCAATCAGCAATAGAGCAGCGTCTGCGGAAGCTGCTCCGCTCACCATGTTCTTTAGAAATTCCTTGTGCCCGGGCGCATCAATGATGACGTAGTTACGTCTCCGCGTTTTAAACCAGATCTGCGAGACATCGAT
>JAFAHI010000226.1 GCA_019237325.1 Verrucomicrobiota bacterium
CTCGATCATTTCGCGTCCCGTTTCGAACTCGGCGAGAAGTAAGCGTTTCTTAGCTTCGTACGGGAGCGCCATGTACTCGGTCCTGGTGAGCTTGCTCACTGCGGAGCGCCATTTGCCGGCGATTCGCACAGAAAACGCACCATCCGCATGAAAGACAAGTTTGTGGGGCGAATCCTTCATAGGACGTTGGCTGTGGCGGTCGAATGATTAATGGCGATTGCACGAAGCCTGCCGATTTCAGGCACAGAGCAGGACTGGCTGCACATGACATGTTCTGCTGCTTCGATCTCAGCTCCAGTTAGTCCATCGAGCGCGAGGATCGCGGCGGCAAGCGCCTTAGCCTCCTCCAATCGTTTGCGCGACCGTTCCTGTGCCAACTCTTCGCGCAGTAACGCAGCTTCGTTCCTGCAGTGTTCAGCGCGACCAGTATAGTAGCGAAAATCGGCGTCGTAGCGCTCGATTTCTTGTTGTAGTTGAGAGATTGCGTCCATCACGTTTACTCCTACTGGAATCGATTGTGAGTTCCCGAGAGGGCGGTTATGCCCTCTCGGCAGACGGAACAGTTAGTCTTTCTTGTACTGCGTGAATTGCCAGCTCTCGGCCCTAACGAAGTGCTTGGAATGCTTCTGACCGTCTTCAGATTCCCAATCGTTGCGTCTCAGCTGGCCTTCGATGATAACCTCTTGACCCTTCTTCGCGAGTTTGGAGAAGTTCTCTGCTGGTTTTCCCCAGACAGTCACGTCTACGAAAGTAGTGACCTGCTGACGTTCACCTTCGCCATCGTTATAGAATTCGTTGTTAGCGATGGTAGCAGAAGCGACCGGGGTGCCGGAGTCAGTATTACGCAACGTTGGGTCAGCAACCAGGTTACCGGTGATGATGATGCGATTGATGTTCATAGTAGTATGCGGAGTAGCTAGTTGTTGGTTAAAGCTGGCCGTCCTCCGCCGCGGCGGATTGGGCCAGGCTCTGCTCCCTCTTATTCTCTCCAGGAATCTTTCGATTCCCGAGTTGGAGAGAAAAATTGGTGCGCATTGCAATTTTTCTTTCCGCACCGGGAACGCAGTTCTCCGGTTGACACGGCGCAAAGAGGCTGCAGTGCAAGAGCCGCGAGACATGCCGAGACGGGTAGAGGATTTAATTGGAGGGGGACCCAGCGGAGCAGGGGCGTAGGCCGCTTAAGCCGCAGACGGTACTCTTGCGCGGGAGCCGCGCCGTGGGACAAAGACGAACCCCGGCTGCAAGCCGGGCCGAGCGTGAGCGAGCATCAAGAAGAAGGGTGCCAGTAATGGGTGCAGAAGCGAGGCTTCTCGCTTCCCTGGTTTGCCGCGTATCGGCTGATGCGCCCGGAGGATAAGGAGTGGTTTTAGGCGAACCTTGGGTTCGACCTAGGAGAAAGAGGAAGGCGAGACGGTGTTTTCGAGGCTCGCCGGGGAGAAAGTCTTTTCTCCCTAATCATCCGAAGGAATCTCCCGGATGGCGATCTGGGTTACCACGCACTCTGCCGGTGGAATTAGTCCAGTATAAACTGGGATCTCGTAAACCTCTTCAACGATAAGGGAAAGATAAAGCTGGCGAAGGTTAACGCCCTGCAGAGTGATGAGGAATTGGGCGTGATGAAGGATAAGAACCTCAGGAGTGAGCGTTAAGGAGCGGATGTCGTAGTAACAGAACGCGCGCCAATCATGACCATCTTGGAGACTTAATCGCGAAAGGCCCGGCTGGCGAACAGTGTAGAACGCTGTCTTTGCCATAGTATGTATTATAAAGATACTAAAATGATCAACTGCCTCAAGTATCGAAAATAGACTTTTGCGCCCGTAGAGATATTTTCAGTGCGAGATATGGACGGCCGAAAGATAGATTGGATCCGCAAAGATCTCGGAATGAGTTGGGCTGAACTTCACCGGGAGCTTGGGATCACCCGTATGACGCTATGGCGGTACAGGACGGAAGGGGCGCCGCGATTAGCTGCTTTGGCAATACTTGGACTTTGGTACTCGCGCAAGATGGGGAACCTATTGGGCACTCCCGGCGCCTCGGATACCAAAAGGGAGTCACAGGGATCGCGGAAACGGAAATCGCAGAGCAATGCTGCTTAGGACCTAAAGAATCCAAATTTTTTTTGGTTGCAGAAGGTATCATAAAGATACATATATTCGCGAATATGCTGAGTCTAGCGATGAAACCTTTGGCGGTACTCGCCATTAAGCCACATCTGGCGGTCGAGCAGGCTGATGTGCCGGCTGGGCCGTGGTCGTTGTATTGTGGGACCAAAAACATAACGGCGCGGTCCAGTATAAATTAAGGCATTTTCAGTGAGCGAGTGGACAAAGCAACAACGAAATTGGACAGCAACTGAAGATAACTGAACATACCGTGAAAGCCCACGTTAAGTCGATTCTGGTGAAGCTTGGTGCAATCGGGCGGACAGAGGCCATCGCCATAGCGACAAAACGCGGACTAATTCGAGAACGGTAACTGCACAGGTATAACCACGCTTGACGGCACACCAAGATCAGATTCGCTACGATCGCGGTTGAGGCGATGACGAGCGCCGAACTGTGGCCGAAGAATCTCCGAGCACAGCAGGTCCGAAAAATGGTGTTTCCGGAAAGCCAGCTCCGAGTGCGAAGAGTGCCGCGGCGCGCGGGTTCAGCTGCAGCACAACCCGACCAACGATGAGAGCAATCAGATAAATACCGATCAGTCGGCCTTCCGTTGTCAGCAATCCATTTTCGTCTTTGGCCCGAGCGGGTTGCTGCTTAATCGTCCCAGGTCCGCCGGCTGCGCAGCGATCACGGCGTTCCCGTTCGTTAAAAAGGGCGGGTTGGGGCGGAGGATGTATTCACAGAGAGGACGCCCCCGTTACTATTGTGTCGCTCTAACTGCTACCTCCGCCCCTTTCCCCCCGAATTTGTAGTTGCTTAATTGGAGCTT
>JAFAHI010000427.1 GCA_019237325.1 Verrucomicrobiota bacterium
GTGATTGGTGGAATCGAGCAGCCACATAGCGATCGCGAGCGGTTCTTGCACGGCTCTATACCCCGCTCGGCGGTCTAGGCTTGGCTATTCCGTTTGCGGAGTACATCACGCGTTTGCAAAAACGTTGACAATTCAGACCTGCAGGTACCGCAGTATTGACCAATCACCAATCACCAATCACCAATCACCAATCACCAATCACCGCACCAGCCTCTCACTTCTCACTGTAAAGGATGGTCGTTCGGATTCTGAAACAGCTGCTTCATGTCGTCGCTCAGCGGAAGCTCTAGGTTAAGACCTTTCGGTGGGATCGGTGACTGGAACCACTTCTTGTAAAGCGCCTCCGCGGTGCCGTTCTTTTCCGCTTCGGCCAGTGCGGCGTCGACCACGGCTTTAAATTCGGTGTCGTCTTTCTTGAGCATCATTCCGTAAGCCTCTTTCGACTGCGGCGTGCCGATAATTACCCAATCGTTTGGATTCCGTGCCTTAGCCCGTTCTCCAGCTAATAGAGCGTCATCCAACATGAAGGCTGCAGCTCGTCCGCTTTGCAGGATCAGAAACGATTCTCCGTGATCTTTGGCCGCAATGATTTGCATGCCCATCTGGTCTTTATCGTTAAGCTGGCGGATCAGCCTCTCCGAGGTGGTCCCAGCAGTCACAACCACGTTTTTGCCCTTCAGATCCGGGAAGTCTTTGATGCCTGAATCCTTCTTAACCAACAGGCGGGTGCTCACGATGAAAAAAGTATTAGAGAAGCTAACCTGCTGTTCTCTCTCCAGGTTGTTGGTGGTGGAACCCGCCTCCAGGTCTACGGACCCACTTTGCACCAGCGGAATGCGGGTCTGAGAAGTCACCGGAACCAGCTTTTCTCTCAAGTTCGGCAGATTGACTTTCTTCTTTACTGCTTCCACCGCCAGGTTGGCCAGGTCTTGGGAGTACCCGACAACCTGATTGTTTTGATCGTAGTAGGAGAATGGGATAGACGACTCTCGCGTCCCGATAACGATCACACCGGCCTCTTTGATCTTTTCCAAAGTACCGCCCGGTTTTTCCTGGCCAAGGGCAGTATTTGACAACAAACAGACGGTGACGATCAACAACAACGCCGGGAACGCCGGGAACGGAGTCCGAAAGCGTCGGTTTCGTAGATGACGCTGAATTCTCGGCTTCACCGACGAACGCGTTCGATCTGTACTTAAAGACAAAGGCGAGTGCGGTTTCATGGGGGTAGAAAACGTGAAATGAGATGTGGTTTGTGATTGTTCGTTCCCGGCGCTCGCGGCGATCCCGGCGTTCACGGCGATTAGTTCACTCAGCCATACCGCGCCGAAGAACTTCCAAATCAATTTCCACTCCAAGCCGCTCGTAGCGCAAGTGATCTAAATCTGCATTCTCCGCTTTGCCCTCTTTGATCTGTTTCTGCAAGTTGTCTTCGGCCTCGGCGTAAATTTCGAGTTGCTTCTGTAGAACGTCCGCCCGTTCTTCCGGACTCTGAGCCAGATCAGCCTGCGCCGAGAGGAGTCGCTGGCCGACATCGATCAGGTCATAGAGTTTGATGAGGCCTTTCTTGAACAAATTATAACGATCTGTGGCCTTGGTTACTGCCATATTGAAACGCATTTTCTTAAGGCGAATTATCTGGGTGTCATCGTCCTTGATAATCAGAGGCGCGCTGTTCAACACTTCGGTCACCTTCGGACTCATCTGCAATTTGATATTTTGAGTCGTCGCGGGGAGCTGCGCTTTTCCAGGATGAACCGTGCCTACTTGGGCCGGCGCGCTGCTCGGAGACGCTGTGCTGCTCGGAGCCGGTGTAGCCTGAGCCGGCGGCGGGCCTTGAGCTCCAGCTGTGTCGACATTGAACCACGCAAAAAGTACGAACGAGAAAGCTCCAGAGATCATCCCCGGCCTAGCAGACCAACGAACGCGCTCACGCGTCGAACTCCATATTCTTTTTAGAAGCTCTATATCCATAGCAAGGTGCATCCCGCCCCGGACTATAGCGAGACGACTCCTCACGTGAGAAGTGAGAAGTGATTGGTGATTGGTGATTGGTGACAAGGATGAGCTTCCGCTCATCCGGGGACGTCCAAAACGTTCTGTGGCCTCTCACCTCTCACTTCTCCCTTCTCACGCCTCCTACCCAGTAACCGTCTCTTGCCCCGCACGTCTTTTCAGCGGTGATTTTAGCGGATTCCGCTTTAATCTCCTTTCTCATATGCATAGAGGTAGGTTCCTAACCGCTTTGTTACTGGTCGCGATCGCCATACCGGCGCTGAGTAGAGCCGACGTATGGGCACCGGTAGGCCGAGTCGTCCACGCAAGCTATGGCGTCTACGGTCACTACATTGACGTAACCGGAATCGTGCGTCGTTACGCGTTGCCAGCCGCCGAAATGGACGTGGAAAACAAGACCTTCGGGTTTGACCCGTACAAAGGCGAAACGAAATACCTGAATCTGGTCATCGATACGCCGAGAGGTCGTTTCCGTCGCGTTTACCAAGAAGGCGACACAATCCGTTTCTGGGGATATTGAGGTAAAGGGGTTTAGGAGTTCAGAAGTGCAGGAGTTCAGGGGCTCGCTAGAGATAACGCCGGGTTCGTCAACAATCTCGAGTCAGCAAAGTGATTTGGTTTGAACCGAATGGGCGAAACGGCGAAGATCTCGCTTCCGAGGCTGGTACCTTGGGCTAACATGTGAAAGGCTGATCGCCCATTCGCCGTCTCGCAGCGTTACTGTCTTTTCGCGATCTCTTGCTCTCGTTTGCGCCGGTCGATCACGAAAGTGTTGTTATCCCCGTAAAGAGTCCATGGGCCAGGAGGAACTTCCGAAGCTTCCACAAACTTCCAATCCGTTGTGTCGGTCGGCGAGAGATGGAGATAATCCCGCACTGCCGGTGATACATCCAAGCCGGCTCCCTGATTGAGATTGGGCCGAGGACGATCGTTCCCGAAGACATATTCCCAGTGATCGGTCTGAAACGGACCCACATCTTCCCACTGGGCATAGCATGTCCGGGATCCTTTCCGCACCGCCAGCCAACGACCTTTCAGGACGGTCTGCCCCGATTTTACAAACGTCTCTTTAAACCAAGGAATAATTTGGGCAGCTTCCGGCTTAGTTTTTCCGCCGGATACATCATTATACGGCAACGCGATGTAGAAGGGGTTTTGCCGAGGAACGAATTTCGCCGGCAAAAAACCCTGGCGATCGCCGCTCTCGGGCAGGTCCAAGCCCCCGTAATTACGCGACCAATTTGAATCCCAGGCGCTGGATTCGTTCGGAACCGGATTATTGCCACCGGGTGTCTCGCCGATCCAGAACGTGGTCGTGACGATACTCGTGCGCCAGAAAAATTTGCCCGGAACCACATCGTTGAGGCCGCGTTGGATGCCGCCCGGCTCCAGCTTGAAAAGTACTTCTTCGCGCAGCTTCATCGCATTATCGACAAAGCTAGTCGGTGTCTCAGCTCCTCCTTGCGCTGTCGTCTGGGAGTTTGAGGTCACAACCAAACCAAAAAAAATCTGCAAAAACAAACCGGGGGTCCTCATCACCGAAACAAAAATGTTCGCTACACTATTGCGGGCGAGAAACCTGTCAACCTGCGCAAACGTTGCCACCGCCCCGAGAAAGACAAAATCTCACGCAAAGACGCAAGGGCGCAAAGGTTCGGACCAAGAGATCGCTTTGATAAGGGAGAGGTTTGCGCCAAGCAGCAACAAGCCGCTTCGAATCGGCAACGCTAGGCAACGAACATGCGTATAAAGATCCACGAGACTCATAGCTCCCATGAGTCCCATTGGTCCCATCCGTGAATACATCTATCACGCACCCGTCCAACGAGCCTGACCCGAGCCGCTGACCCCTTCTTCTCACCTCTCACGTCTCACGGTGCAATCACCCGCTAATCTCCAAATACGTCCGCGACACCAGATTCCCCGTCCCGGGATCATACCTCTCGATCCGCATCTGCTTCAGGAACCATTTACCCTCGATTTTTTGGCCTGAAATCACTTCGAATTTCTTTATCAGGCGGCTCTGCGCATCGTAGGCCTCGGCGCGGAGGAGGGCCCCGCTTTGCTTGGCGACCCAGACTCTGACTGAGGCGTAGGCGATGTTAGGATTGTTTTGCTGCAACAGGATCATCCAGCACGGAAACGTCCGTACGTTCTGTTCGCCCTCAATGCGTGAATTTTTCCAATACAAGAAACGCAAAGCTAAATCTTGATAGGTGATATCAGTTCCGCGGACGGAATCGTTGAGTCTTGCGCCGCTGATCACACGCTCTCGATCTCCGGCCTGCAAAGTCAGATTAGAGCCATTGTCGTTTAGCGTTAGCCGCAATATTTCGGTTGGGTTCGTGAAACTAAAAATCAACTCATCGCCTCCAGCCCGCAGCCGGAATGGAATAATCGTGCCATCTTGCTTGCGTAAACGTCCGTCTAGCTCCTGAGAAATATCGGCCAGCCGAATGCCGTTCAAGATCTGGGCCGCTTGTTCGTCTGCCCGAGCAGCAGTCTGGCCAACCATCATTATCGCCACAAAAGCCAGAGCCAATTTCTTTACTTGTTTCATCAATGACGAATCCTTAGCTTACGCTCGCTCGGCTCGCAAAATAGCGAGCCTGCATTTCTCACAGCACGGAAGCTCCCACCTAAGTTTCGGCTGCCTGGGGGTGCTGTGAGAAATGCAGGCTATGACATCTAAATCGATGCTCTTGCATCTATTTAGAGACAACTTTAAGGGAGAGCCTGAATAAAGATTTACGACCACAGGCTTTTGATTTTCATGTTCCAAAAACGAGCAGCAGAATGTCCGGTGCAAACCGGGCATTCTGCTGCCGGATGAGAAATCCGGGCTCTGCAGATGGACACCAAGCTTCTTTTTCTCATCAATAGACAATGGATCAACCCGTTCCTCGATTGGCTCATGGCCATAATGACCAACTTCGACCTATGGCGTCCGGTTCTGTTCATTTTAATCCCTTTGCTACTTTGGCGGGGTGGGTTTCGATGGCGAGCATTCCTGTTTACAACGCTGGTTACGCTGGGTATCGCCGACGGTATCTTTACCGAAGTCACCAAACGGTTGGTGGATCGGCCTCGTCCCATGCAAGCACTGGCCGATGTACGCGAAGTCGCTCTCGTTCGGACCCATCCTCAAGTGCTAGCGGTCTTTCAAGCACCGGATGTCGTGCTGTCACCAACCCCTGGCGAAAAGATCAGCGGCCGGTCATTTCCTTCCGGGCACGCCGTTAATAATTCCGTGCTCGCCACCCTCGCAATCCTATTCTTCGGGCGGTTGGGTGCTCTCTACATTATTCCGGCAGGCTTGGTCTGCTATTCTCGGATCTATTGCGGTTCTCACTGGCCTTCGGATGTTCTCATCTCGGTGTTCGCGGGAGTAGGCTTCGCGCTAATCTGTTATGCGCTCCTCGCGTATTGCTATCGGAAGATAACCGCGCGTTGGTTCCCTAGATTTTATTCGCTGCATCCAGAGCTGGCTCCTCCCGCCCCAAAATGACGTCGCAGTCTCCGGCTTCGCTCTTTCGTTTGAACCTCCAGATGCTTCGTCGGCGAGGCTGGATTCTTTTTTCGTTTCTGCTGGTTCTTACTTGCGCCAGGTACGTCTGGGATGCCAACTCCGAACTGCTGCCCGAAGAGGCTTATTACTATTTGTGGGCACAACACCCGAGCGTTTCCTACTACTCTAGCGGCCCCGGTATTGCCCTGGCCGTGCTGGCCAGTACCTCGCTCCTAGGGCGTTGCGAATTAGGCGTCCGCTTGCTGAGCCCCTTGTTGGCGTTAGGGACTTCGCTGCTCCTCTACTCTTTAGCTCGGCGCTTGT
>JAFAHI010000067.1 GCA_019237325.1 Verrucomicrobiota bacterium
CTGACAACTTCCGCCTGTCGTTCGGGAGGTCCGTAACCGTCCTTAACGCTTTCGGCGGATTCAGATTGACCACCAAACCGTGAGCGGAAAGATAGCTCTCCCACTCAGGCCACTCCACTGCGCCGGATCGATTCAGATCCATCACCATTCGGTTAATATCCGGGGAAAACAGAAATTAACATTTCAGTTAGCCGCCTCGCTATAGAGAGGAATTGGGTTTGTCAAGAATCCTGGTGCACTAATTATTTCCGATGATAAAAAATTCGGAATTATTGGTCCGACTTATTCGCGCTATGAACTAACGTTTCCAACAAAGATGTCGCTCCTCCGGAGCTCTGCCCGGTTTTTTGGGTTGCGGGCTATAAAGATGTGACTCCTACGGAGCCGTTTTTCAACAGCCCAGCCAGACTCTCCTGTTGCTTCGCTTCTTTTGGCGGCTACCGGCTCGCGAGCGGCCACTCACACGATCGCATCGCAAAGAGAAAGTCTCAGGCATTCCGCCGCGGATAATTTCTTGTTTTTGTCCATCCACCGAAATACCTCTTCGACTTGCGAGTTCGTACGTTGGGCCACTAGCCGAGCAAGCAGTCCGGTTGACTTGCTGCCGCTTGTCGTTCCAGCGCGTTGCAGGGAACGAAACTCAATATAGGCATCCGGTCGCATTAGGATCTGGTTAAACGCTAAAGCAATCAAAATCGCGTCGGCAGAGCACACGCCTGTGATCAGAACAAGCGATCCATATCGCGGGGGCGAAAGCGTTTTCAAAAAATGATGAATACCCCAGGAATCGACTGTCGAACCGCCGCTTGAATCCAAGATCGCGTAAAGCACGTCATAATGCCCAAGTGTTCCCATCAAATCTATAAAATCCGAGACCCGAAGAGCGGCAGGCCAACCCACATCGCCACTCATCTCGACAACGGCGACATCCAGATCTTTCTGGCGTACAACCTTTGCTTCTAACCCACGCGGATTCATCCCCATGCAATGCGATTCGTTGCTGCTAATATATCATTTGGTCTAGGGTTGAAGCAATCCACTGGTGAGCTAGTCCGACCGATAATCTGTCTCGCTTCTTAGAAAAATTCGCATGCGCAATAAAGTGCTCGAAGAACTTCTGAACGACGATCTCGCACAAGTGCGCGGATTAACCGAGAAAGCCATGTTCGGCGGCCGTGCCTGGCTGCTGAATGGCAACCTCCTCTGTGGCGCTCGCGATGACGGTATGCTGGCGAGACTTGGCAAAGGCAATGACGCCTGGGCGCTGGCTACTCCAGGTATCGCTCCCATGATCTCACGGGGCCGGCCAATGCACGGTTGGGTCAGAGCGGCTCCGGAAGTCTATGAGGACGATACGCTGCGACGCAAACTGCTAAAAGCCGCGCTCGATTTCACCCGGTCTTTACCCAAGAAATAGCCCAAACAGCCAAAGAACAGAAGTTATTTTACAGAAGGTAACGAAGGCAACGAAGGGTTCTCAACTTGGAGATATCATTCGGCTATTTCGAACCGTTTTCCCTTCGCTAGCTTCGTTTCCTTCTGTAAAAATAACCAAGGGGTAGCCACCCAAATTCTCCCATCTCCTCCGTTACCTTCTGTTAATTCAGAGCGCCTTACGAACTCTGCATTCGTCTCACTTCATGTGGCGTCAGGTTGAAACACCGTCGAAACAACCGGTTGAGATGGCTTTGGTCGGTGAAACCAGCTATTTGCGCGATCTCCGCGATCGATAACCGGTTCTCCACCAGGAGTGCCCGGGCCAAGTCCAGGCGCGCGCATCGGACAAATTCGCCGACCGTTTTACCGGTGAACTCTCGAAACGTACGAGCGATATGCACCGGATGATAGCCCACTAACTTTGAGAGTTCCTCAAGTTTGTAGGGATGGCTGGGATCATTGCGGATAGCTAACGCGATCTGTTGGACCCAACCTGGAGCGACGCGTTTGCTGGCGTTTATTCTCCGGACAAAATTGACCAGCAGCTCCACCATCAACGCGTCAACCACCATCGGACTGAAGACATCACCGCAAACGGATTCTTCATAAATACGTCTGGCGAGAAATACCAGGTCGGGATCACGAATCCCGACTCCATCGCTGGTCACGAGATCGCACAACGAAAACTTCTTCAACCACGCGTCCGGTACATCAATACTGATCCCGCGGACGACACTGTTTCCAACGGTGAATGTTTGGGAATCGCCGGCTCGATTCAAGCTCACGTGCGCGCCGTTGAACTCAAAGCTCTTGCGTCCCGCCTTGAGTAAGCTCACTCCATTAGCCTGGAAACAGAGGTTTCTCGTCGCGTGCTGGACAACCTCGGTGCCCGGGGAACGGTCATACGACCACGGATCGAGAATCAGCTTCTGCCCGGCAGGGACGAGCTCCTGCTCGTCCGCGTTTGTGTCGTCCGTTCTTAAACTCCGAATATCCACAGCCAAAGACAAGCTCGGTGGAAACACGTTTATGCGCAAGAACCGCGCGTCAGGTGCCCTCGGCACTTCGTTCTCGTACTCGTCCTCGGATTCTGCCGAACGGAGTCTTGGAGCGATGGAGTACTGGAGTCTTGCTCTTGGTCCGAACTGCGCGCCGCGGGATTAGAAGTATTCCCCTCGGTAGCCCCAGTTTGCACCGTATCATCGACCAATAGCAGCCAATCGATCGGTTTTTCTCTTTCCAGTCGGAAATCCGGTTCGTTCTTCTTCGCTCCACCAAGCAACCGGGTGGTTATTTTTCGGCTCTCCCACAGGGCAACTGCTAACAGAAATGGGTTTTCCATTCCCGCAACTTGCTACGCAATTTCCTCGAAAGATTGGATCGCCTTAACCACGGTTGGATGCGTTTATCCGAAAATGACGGTGTATCCCGCCGACAGCCACCGCTTAAACTCCTCGGACTTCTGAATCCCTTTCTCGAAAAGCTGGCGCCGCCAAAACGCGGAAAACGATAAAGTTACTTCTCTTCCTCGTTACCGATGTCGAGTTTGATCTGTTTAAACTCCGAAGTTTGTAAGACGGTTTTTACTTTCGCGTCGTCACTGTCTTCTTCACAGTCGTGCGCCTCCTTGGTCTTCGCGCTGAAGCTCAAGTGTTCCTCAACAGAAGTTGTGAACGTCAAAGTTTCATAGTCCTGAGAAAGATGTTCGCTTTGGCGAGACGACAACGCGATTAGCACGGTAGCGGAGTTCCCAGTGGCGACGCATCTACCGTTCTCGACCTCGGCGTAATGGAACGGCCGGGTCTCGATAGCGCCAGACACAACCAATGCTCGCAAATCCGCGCGCGTGACGGGTAATCTGACGGCTCCGTCGGGATTGCGGCCGTCCACAGTTTCTTCGTTGTACGCTTTGATGATCTTGGCCAACGCGGAGTCTGCCGTGTTCGCCTGTTTTACAAATTGCGAGATCGCCTCTGCCTTAAGATTCTCGAAGTCGTCTCCCCCTAGGACCAGAGGGGCGGAAAGACCTAAGGTGCAACAGATGAGCGCAAATGTTTTCACGGAAGTGTTTTACTATCAAAAAGCGTGATCGCTTTCAAACATCTAACCAGCCTGCAGACCGCACCCCTCGTTAGCTCCTGTTAAATAAGGCTACGGCTTTAAGGCGAAGTAAAGTGCCCGGCCGAGAGCGGCCAATGATACCGAGACATGAGTTTCATCGGGGAAGACGGTATAAGTTACAGAAAGGTTCTGGGGGCTTGCTGTCGCCAAGCGACCGGCGAGTTCAGACGCGTTATCAACCATGCGATAGATCTCTTCCGCTTGCAGTTTGAGATCCGAACCTCGGTACTGCTCCTCACTGGCGGAGGTGATCAGCACCTTCAGCCGTAGATTGCTCGTCTTGATTTTTTGCGAGAAGTCTTTCTCGCCGGCCAGTACTGAACAGTTATCCCAAAAGATTGCCGGACTGGAAATGAGATAAGTCTGGAAAGCTTCCGGATGAGCGAAGAGCAGGTGAATCACGAGCAATCCTCCGTATGATTTGCCGTAAATAATCTGTCGCGCTTGATCTATCTGGTACCGAGTCTCGACTAAGGGTTTTATCTCTTCTAATAAGACCCGGACAAAATTATCACCACCTCCCGCCGGGATTCCGAAAGGATCCTTTTGTTTACCCGGCGGCGTAAGATCAAATGTTCGGCGACGATCGATCTCCTTCCCGTCCTCGGTTGGGTAGCCAATCCCGACAAAGATTGGAGTAAGAAGATCTTCGGACATATCAGGAACAATCCCTACCGCCGGCAGGAAGTACCAATTCCCGTCCAGAATGTAAAAAGCCGGGTAACGCTTACCCGGATCGGCGTTCCGCGGTGTTGAGACCATAATCCGGTATTTCAGACCGTTAATCTTGGACGTGATATCGTATTGCTGCGCTCGCGGAACAACAACTGGTTCAGCCGCGAGAGTGTTTCGGTCCGACCGGTCAGCCCCACGAGCAAAGATAGTGCCACTAACAATCACTATTCCGATGACCTTGCTTATGGTTCTTATACGCGGCAAGGCTGGTCCGATGAAGCTCATAAGCACCTGATATCTTGGGTGCAAAATATAGGCGGCCTCCAGCGAGATCACAATCTCGGAGAGAGGCCGCCGTTCATTTTCATCAGATGCTATCTGCGTACATCTGCGTCAATTTTACCCCGGAGCATTTCGGGGCTGCGGTTTTTCCGGCTATTCGTGTCGATTCGCGGTTCAAAACTTCTTTTCCACCTCGACGTAGAAATATCGGCCGAAGGCATTTGCCGTTGTGGGATCGAAACCGTAGCCTTCGTCGGAAAACGGTGGATTCGTATCGAAGATATTGTTGATACCAAACGTTAAGGTAGTGTTCGCTAACCAATAACGGATGCCACCGGAAGCGCCTTCTCGCTTTGGAGAAATCGCTTTTTCACCAACGATCTTTTTACCGTCTTTGGAGTACCCCGGAGCCGGCGTTTGAGCATTCACTTCCTCCGGCGCGCCGAATTTGTAGGAGATTTGCCAATCCCAAGTGGTCCAACTACCAATCCGGTGAACAAAGCCGTTTGGTTGTACCACAGCGGTCGGATTAGTGCCTTTAAAATTGTCGTTAAAGTCGTGGTAAGAGTCGGTGAAATTCAGGACCACACCGGTCTTAACCGTATCAATGCCAAAGACGGTCTTGCTATAAAAGAAACTGCCGGTCAGCCTCAAATCAGGGTGATCGAAACTGTCTTCTTCATCAAAGATAGGTGAAGGAGTCAGGGAAAGGGCGCCAAATGCGGTGTTAGCGCTTGAGTTCTTGATGGTCTGGACCGCGTAGTTGTAGATATAACTGGCGTCAACCTCGATATTGAGTTTGCCCCAGTTATATTCTTTGGTCACATAACTGCCACCGAAGTCGATTCCATCGACGAGCACGGCGCCTAAGTTCACAAAAGGATCGTTAACATAGTTGATCTGACCATTCGGTAACCGCTGAACCAAGCCCGGGAATAGATTCTCCTCGTCCAGAACCTGTTGCGGGTCCAGTTGTGCAATCTTGTTGCTTTCGGCGATTTGAAACCAATCCACGTAAGCAGTGAAGCCGTTAGCCCACCCCCACCAGCTGTGTTCCGGATCGCTGCTACCCGG
>JAFAHI010000722.1 GCA_019237325.1 Verrucomicrobiota bacterium
AAGCGATGGGACACGGGCTGAAGGAAGTAGAGGTCCTAGTGAAAGGACCAGGGGCCGGTCGCGAGTCCGCCGTTAGAGCCATGCAAGCCATTGGCCTCGATATCTCGGTGATCCGAGATTTCACACCGGTACCTCACAATGGTTGCCGGCCACAGAAACAACGTCGCGTCTGATAAGGAGTTAAAGTGGGTAGATACACTGGTCCGAAAGCAAAAATTAGTCGTCGTTTTGGGGTTGCTCTTTTTGGCCCCAACAAAGCTCTAGAGCGGAAGAATTATCCTCCCGGGATGCACGGGCCTCAAGGCTCCCGGCGTAAACAATCCGACTACGCTATCGCTTTGGCGGAGAAGCAGAAATTGCGGTTCATGTATGGGCTAATGGAACGGCAATTCCGTCGTTACTTTGAAAACGCCCTGCGTAGACGAGGGGTTACCGGTGAAACTCTGTTGCAGATGCTCGAGACCCGGCTGGACAATGTTGTCTATCGTTTAGGGTTCGCCAATTCTCGGAGCGCAGCCCGGCAGATCGTTTCTCACGGCCACGTGTTAGTGAACAATCGCAAGGTGAATGTTTCGTCGTACAACCTGCGTGCTGGGGACGTCGTCACCATCAAAGAAAAACCGGCTTCTCGCCGGCTAGTGACCCGGAATCTTGAGTTGACCCAGATCCAGCCGATCCCGGACTGGTTGGTAGTAGATAAGGATCAATTCCAGGGCAAGGTCATGCGCGTTCCTTCGCGCGAAGAAATCGCCCCAATCGTGAACGAGCAACTCGTCGTTGAGTTGTATTCGCGATAGGAACGGGATAGTCAGTGCGCGTCCAATTTCTTTTGGGCGCGCAAAGGCCAAGTACGGATGTGACTTATAGGACCTATGCGACTTATGGGTCCCGGGCTCAACGGCCGCTACTGAGGTCTGTGTCGGTGGAAGGATTTTCCATGCTAGGACGGCGCTGACCTTTAGCGCCTTTCTCAAGCGCCTTGTTAGTGGCTTACGGAACCGGCGGAGGAGTGGGAGCTCGTCCCAACCGGGTACTCGAATACTTCGGGATAAACTCTTGTTGGATAGCCTCGGCCATTAAATTTTGGCGCTGTTGTCAGCGAAGATAGAGCGCGCCATTGAGACT
This sequence comes from Verrucomicrobiota bacterium, assembly GCA_019237325.1. Classification (GTDB taxonomy): domain Bacteria; phylum Verrucomicrobiota; class Verrucomicrobiia; order Chthoniobacterales; family JAFAMB01; genus JAFAVN01. The sequence goes on from JAFAHI010000722.1 coordinate 1,126, forward strand.
CCATTATCGACCATAGAAGTAAATTGGAGATCGTGGCCGGAGCGAGCTTCATGCACTGTCAACGTCCGTTCTGGCTTCAGCGAACGGATGACTTCGCGATAATCTGAGGAGCTGAGCTTTTCCTGCTGCGCGATCACCCTGGCCAAGCTCCGCAGTCGGGAGACGCCAGGTCGAGCGCTGGCTTGACCCATGAGCATCCGCAGTTTTCAGAAAAGTAATTGTGAAGCACTTGCGCTTAATACTGATTACTGAACACTGACCTACTAATTACTTTAAGAGATGCGCATCTTCTACATCACGCTCAACACGGATGACGAGGCTCGCCGGATCAGCCGAGCGCTGTTAGAGCAGCAGCTCGCCGTGTGCACAAACTGGTTTCCAATCACGTGTGCGTATCGTTGGGAAGGCAAGATCGTCGAGGAACCGGAGACCGTGCTGCTGGTTAAGACCCAATCCGGTTACCGCCAGGCGATCGAAGAAGTGGTCCGGCAACACATTAGCTATACGAATCTGATGGCCGAGATACCTCCTGAGTCCGTGAATGAGAGCTTTGCCAAATGGTTGAACGCAGAGGTGCCGTTGGCTGCAGGCGCTACCGCAAAGAAGGAATAACCGCGAAAAGCAGAGTTTGCCCCATCTCCTCTTTAGCTTCGTCAGCCAAAGTCGGATACCATTTTGCGCTTTTGCGCCTATTCCTTCTTATCCTCCTGCGCTAATACTCCGGACGATGCGCTCGTTTGTCCTCATTCTTCTCGCCCTTCTCACTGCGGTCCGGGGCATAGCAGCTTCGCCGTCTCCATCCGAATCACCGGCATCCTTACCTGACGGTATTTACGCGAAAATCACTACGCCGCGCGGGATCATCATCGCGCGTTTATTTGACCGAGATGCACCGATGACGGTCACTAACTTCGTGGGTTTGGCCGAGGGCACCTTAGGGCCTAATCCGGGCAAACCGTTCTATGACGGATTGACCTTCCATCGAGTAGTTCCCGGCTTTGTTATCCAAGGAGGCGATCCACTTGGGACCGGCGACGGTGACCCGGGTTACGAGTTTCCGGACGAGTTTTCGCCGAAGCTTCGCCATGACTCCATTGGCGTCTTGTCGATGGCGAATTCCGGGCCCGATACAAACGGCTGCCAGTTCTTCATCACCTTAGACGCGGAAAACCAATTGAACTATTTGCATAGCGTCTTCGGTAAAGTCGTTAGCGGACTCGACGTTTTGCCTCAAGTGCAGAAGGGCGACAAAATGGAGATTAAGATCTTGCGTCTAGGGGCAGCGGCGAAGGCCTTTCGCGCAGACCAAACTGCGTTCAACGAACTAATCGCCAAAGCTCCTCGAGCCACATTTCCCCATTTCTCAGATGAGGAGGGAGTATTGCCGACGGACCCTCCTCGGGAAAAAGGGTTCAATAATAAGCTCTCTAACTTTGAGCGGTTTACGGGAGTTAAGATCTACGCCCGAGCATTTGCGGCATTTCATCCGTCGGGGCCCGGTCAAGCCCGATCAGAAACCGCCAAATTGATTGCACAGCAACTTGGCGTAGAACGAAATGCAGTCACAGCGTTATACTTTGCCGATACCCACGATTGGGAGTTTGCGATAGGGGATGAACCGCTCAAAGCGATTAGCAAATCTACAGAAGTGTCGGCTCTCGCGGACTGGGAAAAATCGCTCCAAGCTCACGTCACCGAGACGAGCGAGAGATTGATCGCCTTAGCGGAAAAAAGAGCTCCCGCAGATAAGCCGCTGACCGAGCCTCAAAAGGACTACATTCGTGTCGCGGCTATGCTGGAGGAGTTGGTTGAAGTATTTTCGCCTAAAACCAAGTCATGAATTTCCGTCAACTAGCGATCACGTTTGTTAGCACCGGAGCTCCGTTTGGTCTCTTCATAGCGCTGATTTTCGCGTTCCAGTTTGGCCAAGCTCAGCAGACAGCCCGCGGCGCGACGGTTGCTTTCTTACGATTTTACCCATTTCCAGACAAGTCCTCCTAATGTCCACGATATCCGCTATTCGTACCCTTGGGGCGTTGTTAGAATCGAGAGGGTTGATTGTGCCAGCAGCATGGCGGATTTGTCCGGGAGCTTAGCGGCGATTTCCTGCAGCTCTTTTAGCGCGGCTTTGGCTTTCGCGAGATCCGACTGAAATTCCTTCTTTAAATCAGCAACCTTAACGTCCTCAGTTGCGTCTTGCGGAGCGGCTACTAACTCTTTCATTGTCGCTTGGCATGATGCGAAAGCGATCGATACGGCCTTCCGTGCTTCCGGATTCCCAACCGCGTTCTCTGCGAGTTGCTTTGCCAACCGATTAACCGTCTCGGCTTGTTGGATGTCGACGCTGACACTAGCGAGCGCTAACATAGAAAAATAACTTCCTCCGTTTTTGTTTACCGCCGAATCAAAACTGACGGTGGCTACATCAGGTAGTAGTTCACGGGTGCGCTCTAGGGTCTTCTTATCCTCGGCCTTTAAACCGTTGATCAACGTTTCCGTCTGCTTGTTTAGACAGCCGGTGTAAGCGTCGGTAACCGAGCGAACGCCCCCGTTGCTGGTATCGTTGATCTTCTGCGATACGTCGTCCACCACGAGGTGATCCTGTCGGAGGAGATCTTGGCAATCTAAAATAAGATCACCGTCTGAATTCGTTTCCGGATTAACGGGGATGTCGATATCGACATGCAAACTGATGCCATCGACTTTGCCGAGAGCGCCTTCGACGCTCTTTTTTGTCGTACGAACAAGAGTCCCTAGGTCGTTTGGTGTGATCGGCATGTTAAAGCTGAGCATTCCGAGCGGGCCGACTTCTTGCCGCGTTGGATACCCGGTCAGCGGTTGATTTGTCCGTGTATTAACAACGTTGGCCTCTATTGCGGGCCTCGGTTGATTCGGTGTCTCCCTGACATAAATACGAATCGGTAGGCGGCCTAAATCCCCTTCGATTACCCGTCTCTCCTTCGACGCCAACAGAGTACTAGCCGGGAGGTCGATTTCGTCTGGTACGATGCCATAGGAATCCGAGTGAAACCTGACTGTCGCCCTTATCTCAGGCAGAGACGGCTTTCGTGACTCTTCTGCAGTTGCCGAGAGCAAGCCGGCTGCGATTAGTCCGGCAGTGAGGAGCGTTATCCGCATAGGCGCTGCGCCATCTAGACAGGAAACGCCCATTTTGTCACGCTGACTATTACAGTGAGAAGTGAGAGGTGATTTGTCGCTCCCGGCGTTCCTGCGCGTTCGGCATAAGGGGCGTTGCATTCCCCCGCTCTTAGCTTGCACGGGTGTCGACGCAGGCAAATCGTTTCTAGGTGCCAAGCGTGGCTAGACGCGACGCCCCGGGCGGGGAGGGTGATTGGTGATTCGTCGTTGGTGGCGATCCCGGCGTTGCTCCTGGCGCTGCTTTTAATTGATGCCTAACGTGTCATCCGAGAATCAAAAGGAGGATCACTATGGCAAACATTGACCGACGGACCTTTCTACGCACTACTACCGCCATTGCGGCCGGCGCAGTGGTGCCTGACTTGACGCTGGCCACCGACAATAACAACAAAGAGCTTATGGCTTCGCCCTCTCCTGCTACCTCGCACGTGACCAAAACGCTTGCCAGCTACATTGTCTCGGCTCGCTATGAAGATCTGCCGGAAAATGTGCGCAAGGAAGGGCTACGCACTCTCCTTAATTGGGTTGGGGTGGCCGTTGGCGGGTCTCATCACGAAACCATCGACATTGCCGTCGACGCTCTGCGCCCATTCTCAGGACTGTCCCAAGCGTCTATTCTTGGACGCCGGGAACGTTTCGACGTGATGAACGCCGCGTTTATCAATGGCGTTTCCTCGCACATCTTCGATTACGATGATACCCATCTAAAGACCATCATCCATCCGGCAGGCCCGGTCATGTCCGCAATCCTGGCGCTCTCTGAATATCGGCGCGTGGATGGTCGAGCTTTTTTGAACGCGCTGATTCTAGGAGTGGAGACGGAATGCCGGATCGGCAATGCGGTGTATCCAGATCATTACGATCGAGGTTGGCACATTACCGGGACCGCCGGCGTTTTCGGGGCTGCAGCCAGCGCCGGCAAGCTACTGGATCTATCGGAGCAACAAATGATTTGGGCTCTCGGCTTAGCTGCATCGCAGCCGGTGGGTCTCAGAGAATCTTTTGGTTCGATGAACAAAAGCTTTAACCCAGGGAGAGCGGCCAGTAACGGTTTATTCGCGGCGATTCTCGCTTCAAAGAATTTTACCAGTTCCAACGAAATGATCGAAGCGAAGCGCGGCTGGGCTAGTACGATTTCGACCAAACAGGATTACAAAGAGATTGCCGACGGACTCGGCCAACGCTACGAGGCACTCCTGAATACTTACAAACCTTTCGCGTGCGGAATCGTGATGCATCCGGCGATTGATGCCGCGATTCAGTTACGCAACCAGTATCAGCTCAAGCCCGAGCAAATCGATACAGTCAATCTCCGGGTGAATCCTCTGGTACTGGAGTTAACTGGGAAGAAGGCGCCAACCGCAGGCTTGGAAGGTAAATTTAGTATTTACCACGCGGTGGCGGTGGCCATGGTTGAGGGTGCAGCTGGCGAAAAACAGTTCAGCGATCGCGCGGTCCAGGATCCCGTGATCATCGCGCTCCGCACTCGAGTGACGCCCGTAGTCGACCCGGCGGTTAAGCCGGAGCAAGTCGAGATGAGTATAACGCTTAAGGATGGCCGGCAATTGGAAAAGTCGATCCAGCATGCCATCGGGAGCCTGGAAGCTCCGATGACGGATCATGACCTCGAATCTAAGTTTACTGATCTTTCGGAAGGGATCCTCACATCAGAGCAAACTCGTGAATTGATCGCTCTCTCCTGGAGCGTCGAGAAACTCTCGAATGCAGGTGATCTAGCAAAAGCGGCTGTTCCTGCTTGATCCGGGGACTGTAGAGAATGTGCTGCTTCGAGAAAGTGTTAGAGCCGCAGGATGCGTTGTGGCCTGAGAACGGATGGGACCTATAGGACTAGCAGGACAGCCTGGATAAATCCTATATGTCCTATTGGTCGTATAGGTCCCATCCGTCGCAGGACCCACGGCTTCCTGGCACATAATCGCTACGCTAAAAATTGGTATTGTCGACGGTGGCAGTGTCGGTATCGATCGGCCGGATTTCTAAAAAAAGGCCGTAGTCCAGGCAGGGGTTGCCCGTGGCGAATTCTGCGGCTTCATCTAGGCTGTTAGCAACGACAAACCAATAGCCGCCGATCACTTCCTTAGATTCCCCGAAAGGCCCGTCGGTTACTACATTCCGGCGACCGACAGTTTTTCCTTCGTACATCAGGCGTTGGCCGTGCTTCATTTTTCCTTGATCGACCAATTTCTCAAGCCAGACATAGAATTGGTCGATAGCCTTGGCTATTTGGTCTCGCGAAGCGGTTTTGTCCCATTGGCCCCTACAAAGCACTAGATATTCGGACGGCGAAGATTTGCTGGTCATAATGTCTTTTTCGAAAACATGGAATGATGCGCAGTCGCACACCGCGCTGGTGTCCTGCCTGGCTGGAAGTTCGACTTCAAAAGTCGAATTTTCAAGGACGCTGCTTCGCCGCAATATTCTCTTCCAGAATCCGTTTAATTTCGGCAACGGTTTCAGGATGAGCGATCAAGGCGGCGTGCCCTGCTCGAACGATTTTCTCTGACTCGGCTCCGTCCAAATGAGAGCTTCGATAGTCGACAACTCCGTCAGAGCTATCGGGTCCGCCGTCGTCTCCCAGGTGCCCAATAATGCTGTGAAAAGGCACCCTGATCGGTAACTCCGCTTCCTGGTCCAACAAGGGGTTTGGCGCCAGTGAGACGAGACTGTTTGGTCCACTGTGCGTGCTCACTCGCGCGTAGTACGAGTCCAAAGCTCCCGGATATTGGGTTTTCAATTCTCTCAACAGGTTAGTCGGACCCTGCGAATGCCGGATAAGCCGGTTACCGATACTGCCGACGATTCCGCCGGCCAGGTAGCTTCCGCGATGAGGCACAGCCAAAAAAATTACGCGATCGATGAAAGTCTGATGGCGGAAGAAAAAGTAGTGTTGAATTGATTCTTTTTCATCGGCTGGCAGGCTCAAGCTGTTCAATGGTTTGTTCGCAAACGCATTCCAGAGCGCATCGCCCGAATCGGAGATCAAAGTGTGGGCAAGCAATCCGCCCATGCTATGAGCAACAATGACGACATGATGCGAAGCGATCGCACTGCCGCTGGGATCAAATAAATGCTGGGTTCGTTCCAGCTCGTCTCGCAGTTCCGCGGCGCTCTCCAGAACCGGTTGGCCAGTCGGATAAAGAAAAAACCACGGCTGATAATGCTCGAGAATTTTCGGGTCCGAGCACAGATCGTTGGTCAGGTTCTGCCATGATAGTGGTGAGGAAAGCAGACCATGAATGAATAGTATGGGAATCTTGTTGGGATCGTAAGGGTGAATCAGGTAAACGCCGGTCGCGAATCTGGGGTTGTCTGGTCTGATGAACGCCTCGAAGGAGCTTCCCGCAACTTTTCGGGCGTGGGAGAAGAGTACCGCTAAAGTGGCAGTGTAGTCCGCTGCGATCGGCTCTGGACCCGCAGCGGACCGTACTACCGCCGGATCGAACGGATCATACAGTTTAAGCAAGGGTGGACGCCCTGGCCGGTCTTCTTTGACGGCGGTTAAACCAAGTACGATACCACTGTGCGGGTAGTGTTTTTCTTGCGGTGTGATTTCGGGGTTCGAGTCGTAGATGACCAACGGCGTACCTTTCCCTGCAATCTTGTATTCGTGGCGCAGACCTTTCTCGTGGATTGAGTCTGCCAATAGGACCTGATCGCACTTGGTCAGGTACCTGGCCGATTCGGCCTGCAGAGAAGACGCCCATTCTACCTGTACCTGTTCACCGTCCCAGCGTATTTCCGGTTTGGTGAAATCCGGATCGATCTGAGATTTTGATATATACGAAACTGCGACGGTGTGGGCGCAACCGGAAACGAGAACACAAATCAGGAGGCGGCTGAGATTAATGGCGGTTATTCTGTAACTGTCCATGCAGGCAATAGGTGGAATCGAGTATTGTCATCCGTGTCGGGCTTCATTTGATTTGCGATTTAGTGGCAGCCGGCCAAACACCTAGAATCAATGCAGCAGCAAAATCGACGAAAACCGAGAAATTGAGCGGCGCCTTTACACCGAACGATAAGGTCATCGCGCCACCAAAAAGAGCGAAAAGCGCGGCGCTAGCGAAGGCGACGGGACGTCGGAATATCCCAAGAATCAAAGCGATCCCTAGCAGGCTCTCTGCGGCCGTGGCAACGACCGCTAGCATGGGTGCGAGAGAACTGGGTAAAAAGCTATTTACCTTGGCCGTGTACGCTACGAAGTGAATCCAATCTCCCCAGGCCACGGTGGGTGCGCCAGGTGGTCCCCAGATACCAAACCGATCAGCCACGGCGGAAAGTAGCGTGACACCAATGGCCAAGCGCACTATTAGCGGACCAATGGTATTCGCTATAGATGATCTGCCAGAAAGATCGGAGTGAGCATTCATGGGCTAGGTTAATTCGCGATCAAGTGATATGGCTCAGATTTTTTTGCGGTCTTACCGGATCCACCAAGGCGGATGCGTTGCGGCTGGATCTTTTGCGGCTATCCCTCTTTTCCTTTCCTAGAAGTCACGAGTACGATTTCCCAATTAATGGTGTGGTCATTCCGCGGCGACGTGCTGACCTTTTTGCGCGGCGGAACGCTTCATCAGGAACACCGTAACGGCGAGCCCGACCCCTATAACAGCGAAAATTAGGAAGGCATCGAAATAAGAAAGAGCCGAAGCCTGTTGTTCCCGAAGATCCTCCAACGACTGCAACGTCATCTGGTGTGCTGCGGCTTGGTCCCCGGTCTGTTGCAGGTAGGTCGCGTCGCCTTGAGCGAAAAAGGAGTTCACGGCTGGATTCAACGGATCGAGATACTCGTTGAGCCGTAACGCATGGAATATCTCGCGACGTTCAGTGATGGTTTGGCCTACC
>JAFAHI010000727.1 GCA_019237325.1 Verrucomicrobiota bacterium
GGCTAGCGAACCGTTGGGCTGGGATAATATTGAACGATTCCTTAAAGTTACGTTTCGCAACCGCGAGGGACTGAAGGGCTGTTTTGCCGTCAACTCAATGCGTGAGTCCGCGATATTGCCTCGGGCGGCTATCGACATCATTGCACAAAGCAGGAGGAAGCTGATGGAGCTTATCACAAAAAATATTGAGGCGGAACAGCCGGAAACCGAGGCACAGGTTCTGGCGGAATTGGTTCTGACGTTTTTTACCGGCCTCCGTATGGAACACAACGTGAGCTCGAGTCGGGCTGGCGTCGTCCGGAAAGTGGACGAATTCATGAACCTAATTCGCCGATCGTGATAAGAACCATCGCCGGGATAGTTGCAGGGCTCAAAAAATACAGGTATAAATGGAATCGCAATTAAGGGGGGTTCCCCTTGTTGCTAAATTTGAAAGTCTTTGAGTAATCGAAATAGCATAGCAAACAATGAGGCGCCGGAAGAACCGACGCAGGTCTGGGTGACGCGCTGCAACGCGGGCGCTATACGGAGAGCGGGTCGACGCGTAGGGCACTTTTACGATTCGGTTTTGGCGCCAAGCGGGCTGAGCCTGTGCCAATACGGGATTTTATCGGCGTTGAGCGAGAGAGGTGCGGCTTTGCCAAGTGTGCAAGAGTTGGCGGAACAGTTGGTAATGGACCGGTCGACCTTGGGCCAAAATCTGCGGCCGTTGGAGAGAGACAATTTAGTGACTCTGTTGACGGATCCTAGAGATCGCCGGGTCCGATTGATCGCGCTAACCAAGTCGGGGATCGCCAAATACAATGAGGCGAAGCCATACTGGGTGAAGGCTCAGGAGCAGTTTGAGGAGGTTTTTGGTGAAGGAGAAGCGGCCAAGCTGCGTTCGGCCTTGTTAGCTATCGCCTATAGTTCGGAGCTGGGGAAACCAGGACAGGTATCTCTGTAGTTTGGCGGTAAACGGCCCTCCTCCAGGGCGTCGATCCAATTCCCAAGGCGGCTCCCCTCCACGGTGCCAATCGCATCGGCCTCGTCCCGCGGCCGCGCGGCCGCGGGAAGGCAGCGCTCCACGCTTTCCTCGATTCGGTTTCGGCCGAACCGTTCCGGTTTGCCGGGAACGCCTGAGCCCGTAGTGTACCCGACGCACGCGCTAGGGTGTGAGAGATAGTCAAAAAAGCCTTGTGCCCCTGGTCGCAGCTGAGGCTCAGGGCGATAAAAGATTCGTTGTCCCGAGTCAGCAGAAAACTTGACAGAACGGTCAAAATGGGGGATGCCCCCTATATTGTATCTTATGGGTAGACTTTCTTTTCGTAACGCTCGCAGCTGCTGAGAGGTTTTTTATGTGGATCGTTAAGCTCGCACTCAATCGGCCGTACACTTTCATAGTCCTGGCCCTGCTCATTCTTGTGCTGAGTCCGATCGTGATCCTGCGGACGCCGACGGACATTTTCCCAAATATTGATATCCCGGTTATTTCCACCGCTTGGACTTATACGGGGCTCGATCCCGAGGACATCGAAGCTCGACTGACGACGCCGTTCGAGAAAGTTTTGACCAGTCTGGTAGACAATATCGAGCACATAGAGTCAACGACTTATAACGGTTCTGCCGTCGTCAAAATCTTCCTTCAGCCGCACACCAGCCTGGATCGAGCGAATTCACAGGTGGTCAGCGCCGCTCAATTTGCGCTCCGATTGTTGCCACCAGGCGTTCAACCGCCGGAGATCATTAACTTCAGCGCTTCCAGTGTGCCGATTCTACAATTGGGGCTCTCTGGCAAAGGGCTGTCGGAACAACAGTTGAACGATCTTGCGCTCAACTTTGTGCGCACTCAGCTGATCACCGTACCCGGCGCGGTGTTGCCGCTCCCCTATGGCGGGAAACAACGTCAGGTCATGATCAACATGGACCACAACCTGATGCAGGCCAGGAATGTGTCGCCTACGGACGTACTCAACGCCGTGAACGCGCAGAACCTTATTCTTCCGTCAGGCACGGTAAAACTTGGCAAGAGCGAATTGGATGTGCGGGCGAACACCTCACCCCGGGCCGTAGCCGAACTCAATGATCTGCCCATCAGACAAGTAGGACACACGACGATCTACCTGCATGACGTTGCCACGGTGAGTGACGGCTTTGCGTTGCAAACCAATGTGGTCCGCCAGGATGGCCATCGGGGTGTGCTCATGAGCATCATAAAAGCGGGTACGGCTTCCACTCTCAGCGTGGTCAGTGGTGTGAAAAACTTGCTTCCTCGTGTGGCGACGATTGTCCCACCCGAGTTAAAAATAACGCCGATTGCCGACCAGAGCATCTTTGTTAATGGAGCGATCAGCGGAGTAATCCGAGAGGGGGTAATCGCGGCAGCGCTGACGGGACTAATGATTCTGTTATTTCTGGGCAGTTGGCGAAGCACCCTGATCATCGCCGTGTCCATTCCGTTGTCGGTTTTGACATCGATTATGGTGATCAGTTTTCTCGGTGAAACGATCAACATCATGACCCTCGGAGGGCTTGCTTTAGCCGTGGGTATTCTGGTCGATGATGCCACGGTCACGATTGAGAATATCGAGCGCGTCCTGCGCGAGGGTGGTTCGCTCCATGATGGCATCGTAAAAGGCGCGGCCCAAATCGCGGTTCCGGCGTTAGTATCTACCCTCTGTATCTGTATCGTATTCCTGCCGATGTTTCTGCTGGATGGGGTAGCACGATACCTGTTTGTTCCCTTGGCGGAAGCGGTGGTTTTCGCGATGCTGGCCTCTTACGTTCTGTCTAGAACGCTCGTGCCAACTTTAGCCATGTACCTGCTGAAGATGCACGGCCAAGGATCCGAATCGCAAAACATTTTCGCGAAGATTCAACGCGCGTTCGAAGCCGGATTTGAACGGGTTCGCAATGCCTATCGCGATTTACTAACCGGCCTGCTGGCGAACCGTAAACTGTTCCTGCCCGGGTTTCTCGGGCTTTGTCTGGCAGGATTCTTATTAGTGCCTTGGCTTGGCCAAAACTTTTTCCCGGATACGGATAGCGGCCAATTTATCCTTCATGTCCGCGGGCGGACCGGTCTTCGGATCGAAGAAACTGCGCGTCTGTTTGACCAGGTGGAGAACTATATCCGGCAGAGAATTCCGCCCGCAGAGATGGATAACATTCTGGACAACATCGGTCTTCCCTATAGCCCTTATAACACCCAGCACTCCACCTCGGGAGTTATCGGCGCTAGCGATGGAGATGTGTTGGTTTCACTGAAGGAGAACCATCATCCGGTCGCTGATTACCTGCGGGAGTTACGTACTCAGCTGCCGCGCCAATTCCCGGGAATCACGTTCTACTTTTTGCCGTCCGATATCGTGACCCAGATTCTGAATTTCGGGTTGCCGGCGCCAATCGATGTACAGATCGAAGGCAATGATGTGGTGAAGAGCCAGCAAATCGCCGAAACGATCATGGCCCAGATGCGCCAGGTGCCGGGATTGGTCGACCTCCGGGTTCAGCAGCCGCTCGATTACCCAACCTTAGAAGTCGCGGTTGATCGAGTGAAAGCCGGTCAGGCTGGACTAACTGAACAAAATGTTGCTGCCAGTGTCTTGAACGCATTGAGCGGTAGTTTTCAGATAACGCCGATGTTCTTCGTTAACTGGAAGAACGGAGTTGATTACAACCTCGTTGCCCAAACCCCGCAATACCGGTTTCAATCGATGAACGATCTGTTGAATATCCCGCTGAACGCAAACGGCGGGACGAACTCGGAAATTTTGGGAGACGTGGCGTCGGTCACGCGTGGCCACGAGATGGCGATAGTCAACCACTATAATATTCGCCGGGTGATTGACATCTATGGCGGTGTTCAAGATCGGGACCTTGGCGGGGTCAGCCGGGATATAGAAAAGATCGTGAGCGCGAATCAGAAAAACCTGCCCCGGGGTACTTTTATTACTATACGCGGTCAGGTCCAGACTATGCGCACCTCTTATCTAGGGCTAATCGGGGGACTCGGGCTAGCCGTCGTTCTGGTGTACATGTTAATCGTTGTTAACTTCCAGTCCTGGCTTGATCCTTTTATTATCATTACCGCGTTGCCGGCGGCGCTCACTGGCATTGTACTATTTCTATTTCTCACGCACACAACGCTCAGCGTTCCCGCGCTGATGGGGGCGCTTATGTGTATGGGTATTGCCACAGCGAATAGCATTTTGGTGGTATCCTTTGCGAAAGAACGGTTGCGGGAGCATGGCGATTCAGTCCGAGCGGCCATCGAAGCCGGAGCCACGCGATTCCGGCCCGTGATCATGACTGCACTAGCCATGGTGATCGGCATGGTGCCGATGGCGCTGGGCTTGGGCGACGGTGGTGAACAAAATGCGCCGCTTGGCCGGGCGGTGATCGGGGGATTGATGGCTGCGACCGTAGCAACCCTATTTTTTGTACCTGCGGTTTTCAGCCTGCTTCATCAGAAGCGGCCAGAAGCCAGGATTACGGACTGATTTGATCGCTCGTGCCGGTATAAATGGAGAAGCCAGATGTTATCCAACGAATCAAATAAAGTGATGGATGAGGTCGAGACGACAAAGATGAGGACTAGACCAGCCAAAACGGGCTCATCTAGTCAGCGAAATTCGCCGAAGAGACGATGGCTCGTGGTGGCGGTGTTTTTCTGCGCAGCTGTCGCGGTTCTCATTATCTCCGGGATTCAATCTCGTTTAAATGCAGAGAAGAAATTGGAGGGCACGGTTAAAGCCGCCGCTATTCCGGTGGTGACCGTGGTTCATCCGGAGGCGACTTCTAAAGCTCAGGAAATAGAACTGCCCGGGACCACCCAAGCTTTTACGGAAGCACCGATCTATGCGCGCACCAGCGGTTATTTGAAGGCGTGGTATCTGGACATCGGCGCACATGCAAAACGCGGCCAACTGCTGGCCGAGATTGAAACTCCTGAGCTCGATCAGCAACTTGAGCAGGCCGAGAACGACCTGAAGACGGCGCAAGCTAACTTGCAACTAGCGCAGATCACCATGAACCGCTGGGTGTACCTAGAAAAGACCAACGTCATTTCAAAGCAGGATACCGATCAAGCGGTGAGCGACTTCAATGCCAAGCAATCAACCGCCCAGGCAGCCGAAGCGAACGTGCACCGGTTACAGAAGCTGCAAGAATTTGAGCACGTTTATGCACCATTCGATGGGGTGATTACCGCTCGGGACACTGATGTAGGAGCTTTGGTGCAGAACGGTAACAGCCCGGGTCAAAAGGAGTTATTCCATCTGGCCGCGATCGACAAACTTCGGGTCTATATTTCGGTGCCGGAAGTGTATGCAGCCTCAGTCAAATCCGGTGACTCGGTGTCACTCACGTTGGATGAATTCCCGGGCGAGAAGTTTACCGGTACAATCGTCCGTAACTCGAATTCGATCGATTTAACGTCCAGGACTTTGAATGTAGAGGTCGATGTCGATAATCCGACTGGACGGCTTTTGCCCGGAGCATATGCCTTCGTGCATTTCAAGATACCAGGTGCAGCCGGCGCTGTAACGGTGCCCACGAATACCTTGCTCTTCCGGGCAGAGGGCTTGCGTGTGGCGGTCCTACGGAATGGCGAGGTTAAGCTGGTGCCCATCACCATTGGCCATGACTATGGTAGTACGGTCGAAGTGACTTCTAACCTGACGGCGAATGACGCGGTAATCGCTGATCCGTCAGATTCCATTATGGATGGCTCTCGGGTGGAGGTCGCCGAGCCTGATCACGCCAAAGTGGCTGCAATGCAGACTCCTCACTTTAAGTAGGCGTCAGTCAAATTTTCAGAACTCCTTCAAAGACGTCTCGCGACCGACTTTCTTAATCCCGACGTTCGGGCGACGGACTCGGGAATCCGATACTCCACAACTCCAACACTCCAAGACCTATGCCACAAGTTATTCTCAAGCAGTTTGAAACACCCGACGAAGTAATCTCTTTCGAAAAAGGTCGATTCGAGAAGATCACGTTGGGAGGGGTGACGATTGGCCGGGCAGTGTATGAACCCGGCTGGAAATGGTCCACTCACGTAGGATCGAAAACCGGCGCTGCCCTTTGCCAGGTCGAACATGTCGGCCTCGTAGTGAGCGGACGGGCTACCGCCGCGATGCACGACGGAACCGTAATCGAAATGAAGCCCGGTGATCTGTTTTATATTCCACCGGGGCATGACAGCTGGGTAGTCGGGGACGAAGAATATGTCTCTCTGCACTTCCTCGGCGCTGAAAAATACGCGCACTGAGCGATCCCTTCGAGTGTCAGGTCAAATGAAAATTACCCGGTGTTAGTCGAGGATTGCGCCGGTGAGGTACTGTTCGAGGTTATCGATCGCCTCTGCCTGGGCCGAAATGATGCATTTAACCAGGTCACCGATTGAGAGAACGCCGACTATCTTAGCTCCTTTTATAACCGGCAGATGCCGCACCCGCTCTTCGGTCATGACTCGCATGCAATCGACCACCGTATCGCTCGGATCCGCGGTTACGAGTTCACAAGTCATTATCTCCTCCACGCGCGTCTCCAGTGAGGATTTTCCCTTGAGGATGACTTTCCGGGTATAATCGCGTTCGGAGATGATTCCAATCAGCCTGTCGTTTTCTACCACCGGAAGGGCTCCGATGTTTTTGTCCGCCATCAAGGCGATGGCGTCGAATACCGTCGCGGCTGGTGCTATCGACCAGACGGTCGAGCCTTTTCGCGCCAGAATCCCGCTGATCGTGCCAGCGATTTTCATGTTTTACCTTCATCCCGCCGGAGGAAAGATTCAAAAACAATCTGGGCACTTGTGGATCACTCTAGGCGAAAAGAGGGTGAGTCCACGATAGCGAACCGCCGAGGAGGTAGGCGGGCCGGGGGGTGCTCGTCATCGCTCCACAGCTAACCACCGAATTTAGGCAAAGTGGCTCCGCACTAAATTGGTTTTTGTTATCTGTAACCTACTATCAAGGCGCGGCACTGCGCCTAACGCGAACCAGTAAAATTTCTATAATGTGTCGCAGAAGATAAACACCTTTTGGTCTTCTGCGGCAACCGTTGATCAGTCACGGGACGAGAGTAGCAATTTTGCGTGCGATTAGAAGCGGTCAATAGTTAGAATGGTCACGGCTTAAAGACGCGACAAGAGCTTCTTTGTAAGCCATTTGAGGCAAGCGAGGAACAAAAGGAGCCAGATCAATAACGGAGCCAGCAAACATCCGCAGCATCCGCATCCCGGCTGCGACCGGGGCGAATATTGGGCATAGAAGAATGAGGGGCGTCGTCGGAAATGGAATGCCATTTCAAAAAAGTGCTCCCTTTATCAGATATTTAAATACATTTATAGGCAGTATCTAAACTAACCTTTGCCTTAGCAAACATCAGCGATGAGTTGGTCTCTCACACGGAAATCTTCTTCTCATCGAGAGTAAGCTGGTCGTCGGTTCTGTCGTGCAGTTTCGTCGTGCCTGGCAATGACCCAAAGCCAGATCGAAAACCCGCAGTGAGTAAGCCCGCCGGGCGAAAGCCTAAGGATGTTTAGTGGGATGGTCTTCCAGGCTTCGGGCGCTCCTGTCTTTTTTGTCCTCTAACCAGGCTACGTCTTCTTTTGAATCAGCGAAGCGCTTCAAACCAGCTTCCAGGATGGCTGAGTCGGGGACCTTGTGTAGAGGTGTGTACCGGGGATGATGCGACTCCTTAAAGGGGTTGTTGCGAGCCGCGTTGTAACAGCAAATCATCGACCAGCGGGACTTATCGGATGAGTTTTCAGCCGAGGCATGCAGAAGATTGCTGTGAAAGAAGAGCACATCGCCGGGATCCATCTCGACGTAGAAAATCGGAAAACGCTCAAGGATTACCGCAACGCGCTCCTTGTCAGCGCCGGCCTGATCTCCCGTTAGGACGTGGTCGATTCTTCCCAGCAGATGACTACCTTCGATCACCTGAAGGCAGCCATTTTCGCGAGTGGCTCGATCGACGGCAATAAATGCACTGCAAAGATCTGGTGAAAGGACGCCATTCTGATACCAGTAACCGTAGTCCTGGTGCCACGCCCACGCGCCACCGGTCTTCGCATCTTTCATTATCATCTTCGAATGGTAGTGATAAACCTCTCCCTCGAGAATCCGCTCCGCGGAGTTAACGATGGACTCGCAGCGTGCAAACATCCCGTAGATGGTGTCACCGGGCTGGTTCCAAACGGAAAGACGAACAATCTTGCCGCGGCCGTCGTCCCGTCCGAAAGCATGGTCGTCGAGGGTCTTGTCCTGTTTCGCGGAGCGCCCGAGCAAGTCGATCTCCTGCGAATTGAACATCTGGCGAACAAGTGTGTAGCCTTTTTGCCGGTATTCAGCGAGTTGGTCTGCAGTGATAGGACCGCTGGCCATAATAAAAGCCTCCTGTCGAAGTTTCTCATCGAGAGCTGGCGCGCGCAAGGACATCGCCGAAAATGACTTCGCTTCCGGCAAAGGTGATCGCGATCGAAAAACAAGGCGATCAGTATCGGGTGATTGTGCAAATCGGTACCAAGTTGCGCGCATTGACTCGCTGTTCTCCGTCGCCTAGCTAATTAACTATGGATTACCTCGTCACAAACAATCCGCAGAGACACCGGTTCGAGACGAATGTGGACGGTCACCTTGCAGTATTGAATTACAACCAGGAGGGGAAATCCGTCACACTCATCCACACCGAAGTTCCGGAGGAACTTGCGGGCCGCGGGGTCGGAAGTGCTCTCGCAAAAGCCGGCCTAAAGTACGCGCGTGAACAGAGCTTGCAGGTAATTCCCAAGTGCGAGTTTGTGGCAAGCTATATCGAAAAGCATCCGGAATTTGCTCACCTGCTTGGCTCGGAGTCGTAGAGACCATCTGGGTTCTGACGCACCCAGTCGTCAGAACACCCTTTGAGCTGATCTCCTCAAAGGGATGCAAGTTCGGCGTACGATCGTCAATTTAAGAACAAAGCACATCCGTCTTGATTCCTCGAAGGCGAGTGCCTCCGCTATCGGCTATTGAACGATCAATTTAGCAGTCAACACAGCGCGTGGCGCCACCACACGGCACGCGCTGCTGGCTACCATTAGGGAGTGGCTAAGAGCCCGATGGTATTACCACCACCATCGACATAAAAACCGACGATCTGCCCAAGATCATTCAGGCCATTAAACGTCGTCGTACCAATACCCTTGGGATCATCCACTTCCTTGGTCTCGCCGGTGTAGACGTTGCAGATAATCCCGTGCATCTTCTTCGCTTGGTCCATGTCAACGCCAACGGCCTCGCCGAAATTATTCAACCCAAGCAGCGATGTGGCGGTCGCATTAACCGCATCGATTGTCTTGAAAACGCCGTTGCTTTCAAAAAAACCGTGGGTCACATTATTTCCATCGACATAGAAACCGACGATCTGATCGAAGTCGTTGATCGCAGCTGCCGTGGTGGCGCCGACGCCGTTGGGATCGTCGATGTTGGGGGAGTAAGTGTTCGATTCGATATTGTAAGTATAGCCATGCGTCGCGCCTGCGGTATCGACGTAAAAGCCGACCGCTATATTTCTATCATTTATCCCAAGTAATTGGTTGGTTTTGATACCGTTGATCGTCCCTGTGTTGGGGTTGTTCACATTGATGAAGGTGCCGTTTTGGCCGCCGATGTTGACGAAGCCGAAATTGTTGTTCACCATGCTGGCGTTGTTCGCGTCGGCCCAGAAGCCAACTGTCACTGTGAGGCCAAGAAAAAATCCGCCTCTATTGTTGATCCCAGTGACTTGCGTCTGAATCGAGTTAGGGAAGTTTTCGTTGACGAAGTCCGACAGCGTGAATTTTTCTCCGTGTCGGAAAATGGTGTAACCTTTGTTGGGGTGTCCCGCCGCTCCGCTGCCGAAATATCCCGCGATCACGCCAAAATCATTGATCCCAAGTTCCTGATTGAACGTCGGATCATTTCTATCGATTACATTTTGGAATTTAAATCGGACTCTGCTAACATCCGGCCTGTTTGTTTGCTCGGCAAAGCTCGGCAAGGGAAAAAGGCTTGCCAAAGCACCGATCGTCACGGTGCTTAACATTAACTGTGCTGTTTTTTTCATAAGTGTTTTGTAGGCTTCAATAAGAGATCTTTGTAAAAGAAGATCTATGAAGGCTATCATCCGCCTCTAACTGCTCTATGGGCCGGTAGAACCCTTTTTTATAGTTCTATCGAACTACCGGTGATCGCCCTCACAAAGCGCCGTTTGCTGTCTCGCGGCCTACAAATACCGTCTGGTGGGCGCGGGGCGGAAGGAGACGTGCTCCTGCAGAATACCTCGCAGAGTTTAGGTTCGTTTCGACGCTAGACACAGGCAATCAATGCCAATATTCTTAGGGTTGTGGCTACTCCTCCCAGTGTCGCCGGCCTCGATGTTGGAGGCACCAAGACGAACGCGACTCTTTTGGATTTCAAAGGGGTTTTTCTCAATAATGGGATGGTAGAAACACCAAGCCGAGTATTGGAGGGCCCTGCAGCGGCGATTGAAGCAATGGCGAAGGCAATTGAACTCGCCGTCGACGATGCAGGAGTGCATTGGGAGTCGGTGCGGGTGATTGGCCTCGACACGCCTGGGCCGGCCAGCGCCAACGGGGTCATCTCTTCCAAAGGAAGCACGAACTTTTCCGGCAAAGAATGGTGCGGGTTTGATATTCGGACCGCGGTCGAAGATTTTTTCAAACTACCGGTGGTCTACAACAACGACGCCAATGCCGCCGCTCTCTACGCCCATCAGTCCTTCTTTGGCGAAGATTCGATGCGTCACTCGTCGGTGTCGGCAATCGTCGGGACCGGCCTCGGCGGCGGCGTTGTCGACAACGGTCGCGTCATTCGCGGCTCTTGCGGCATGGCAGGTGAGTTGGGCCATATTCGAATTTCTCTGCGAGATTTGTTGAGGGACGATCAACCGATCCCGAAATGCAATTGTGGTCTTTACGGCGATCTGGAAAGCATTGCGTCGTTGACCGGCATTACAAAAAATCTGCTCCCATATTGGTTGACCAAATACCCAAGCCATCCATTGGCGAACTCCGAGTCGATCATCGCCGCAGCCAAAGCCGTGCGAGGCTACGCTGAGCGAGGCGACGAGATGGCGCTCCGTATTTTCGAGCAACAAGCCAAAGCGATCGGGCGTATGTTCAGCATTGCCGCCAACTTTACCGACCCCGACGCCTACTTCGTCGGAGGCGGTATCGTCGAGGCTGAACCCCATTTTCGCGATTGGTGCATGGACATAGTTCGCGCGTCCACCGAACTGCGCGACGAACAGCGTCAGATCGTCCAGTTCGCAGTAGTCCCTGACCTCGACATGGCAGGTGCACGTGGCTCAGCGCTGGCAGCTTTGCAAATGTTGCGAATCGCTGCAGCGTAACGGGCTTGTTTTAGCCATTTCATCGTCGTCTCACGGGCGCGGGACTATCTCTCCCGTTTGTGGAAGCACTGATAAGGCGATCGATGCTTAGTTCGTACTGACGTCGCCACCGCAAAGATTGCACAATGTCGATATTGACCATCATCAGCCACAGTGCTATTAGCGGCAGCCCTATCACTGGCAGCATGAATAGCCAGAAGGGCAAACCGACAATGACAATGAGCCAAACGAGAGAGCTAGCCATCGTAAGCACGCGCGGCCGGCGAGACCAAAACCAGTTGGCACGAGCGAACTCACCGTTTTCTCTCGAATATTCAAGAAGATTCAATCTTTGAAGCAATCGAGCAGGTGATAACTCCTCATACTTCCATTTCTGCTCGTTTTGCAGGTCGTTCCAGACGCTGGCTAAACGTTTGCTAAATGGAAGTTTCATTCAGCCATTACAAACAGAGTCCAGTCTCCAAGTTTCAGGATTTTTGTTTTGAAACAGGCTTTACTCACCCCGCACATTATCTGGGCAAGAGTTGATGGGTCATGGACATTAGAAAACGGATCAGAGGATTCGCAACGCGCCTTTTGCGTTCTTTGCGGCGACGCCCGCATCGCGTAGCTAAAAGCCGGCTCTCTGGCCGATTTTAGTTTGATCGGCCGTCAATTCGTTTCTTTGCAACCGGCGCTTAGACAAGCTAGCCCGAGAGCGATCGTGATGAGCAAATCGCCTAAGAGCGGAGGGAGGAAGAAATATTTCCAGGCCAGAATGGCGAAACCGAGGTTAGCAAGCAGAAATGCAGCAATGATCGGTCGCATCCGACGGGGATCTGATTTTGCCAGGCCGGCCAGCTGCCAAAATACGACCGCTTGAAGCAGTTCACTAACGCTAATCGTTAATCCGTAGCCGATAAAGAAGTCCCAGTACGATCGAGTTGCTCCCATCACATCGAACTGGTTTGATTTCATCACTGCAACCACAGCGCCTTCTTTGGTGCCCGATGGCGCATCGACGCTAAAAATGCCGCCGAGCGTATGGCCGATGCAGTGAAGCAGCATTAACACTGAAGCGACCCTTAAGAAAAGAGCCGTTGATAGTCGATTGGTTTTCGGTAAAGACATGACCGAGAAGGGTTGTGTACTCATAGGATCTGAATAATTTTTTTCCTCGTCCTCGACCTGGTGTTCGTTAGGTCAGTCGTGTTGTTTCCAAAATAAAATCCCCGACAGTTCCTTGACGCTGGAAAGAACAGCACTTTCGAGGACGACGACGAGAACGAGGACGATTAGGTGCTACGCCATGAGTTTTGCGTAACCGTTCAAAACATAAGTCCAACCGCCCGGTTTATCGACCTCGGTCCGTAGCCGGTCGCCACTTTCGCCGTGACGTTCGAAGCAACGATGCTCGACCTCAACTCGGGTCCGTTCGGCTGTTTCGGAAGTGAACCGAACTTCAACCTCGCTGGCTTGAGTGATATCGGCGACGTATTCGAAGTCGCCGGTTAGGTGCCAGGAAAACGCGGCCCGAATTGGTGGTTGCCAATCTAACACCGTGCCCCATTCGCATTCTGAGCCGTCTTCATCTTTTTCATACCAACGGCCACCGTTGCGCGGCTCTACCACCACCGCGAGCAGGGGACTATCGCCAATATGATGTTCCTTGGGCCACCATTGACCCATGTTTTGAGTAAATACTTCGAAGGCGCGCTGGATGTCAGCGTTTACGACGATTGTCCTTCGCACGACGCGGGGGTCTTCGGTCTTTTGCATTTCGATCTTTGGGGTTTAGGGACGGATTGGTTTCGATAAAAGTCTTAAACGATGCGAGGGCATCGCCCCAGAAACGGTCGAAATAGGAGCGAATCTCTTCAATCCCACTGGGATCAACCCGATAGATTCGTTGAGCGCCGACAGCCTCATCCAGTACCAGTTGAGCATCCTTCAGCACGCGCAAATGCTGGGAGATAGCTGGCCGGCTGACGGGAAAGTCGAGTGCGATTTCATGAACCGCGGCTGGACGCTTGGCGACACGTTCAAAGACAGCCAGGCGGGTAGGATCAGCGAGAGCAGCCAGCTTTTCTGTTACGTAAGCCATTGCTTACCGTAAGTAATGGCTTACACCAAGTGGTGTCAATAAAATTCCTGGAATATGCCGCGGCAAACCGATGCGCTCTATCCTCTAGAAAAAGTCGTTCTTTCTGCGGATGTTGTCGAAAAGCGCTAAACCCGCAGAAGCAAGAACACGGATAGATCTATTTGCGTCCTGTCGTGACAGTTGCGAAGCGAAGCCAGGAGATCGCCCTGAAAGGGCGACCGAGTCGGGAACATGTGAGTTGACGGTATCGGTCATTGCCGTTCACGTGTCAACGAGCCACCGCATGCGGCCGCCCTTGCAGGGCGAGTTATATGCGCCGTAACCCAGAAGCCCTTGGCTATGGTCTATAGCCGCTTCGCGGCAAAACCGAGCGTATCGCTCCTCTTTCGCACGGCAACCCCTGCGGGCCGTTTTCACAGAATTCTGGACGGTTCTGCTGGATAGCGCCTTGGCGGCTAATCCGGTGCCATGATTCGAGGGAAGAACAGGTAGAACAAAACTCCAATCAAAATCAGATAGGCAAGGAGGATCAGAGTCCAGGCCATGTTGTGCCGGATAACGGCGCCCTCGTTCCGCACAAATCGACTCGTTGACACACCGACGCTGGCGGTTTGTGGTGCTACCGGTTTACCCACTTCGGCTCCGACCGAGTTCAGAGTAGGTAACAGCAGGGGCGGGAATCCTAGCAATCTACCGACTGCGGCCTGGAATGCGCCGAACATCGCGTTGGTTGACGTGTTGCTGCCGGACAGGGCAACCCCAATCCAACCTAGGATTGGAGCAACCACAATGAACCAAGCGCCGAGTTTGGAGAAGCCGAACGCAAGCGAGCCCGCCATACCCGAAAAATTGAATACAAACGCCAGGCCAAAAATAAAGATGCCAACCAGGCATGCGCCCCACATCTGGTGCCACGTCTTCTTGATGACTTCGGCAAATTGCGTCCCGTTTAGTCTTAGAAGTAAGGCGACAACGATCCAAGAGGCCATAATCGCGGTCCCACCGGAAAAAGGTCCCCAAGTGAACGCGGCCGCAACTTTCTTTCCTTCGGCAATTGAAGACGCGGCTTCGATCGAGAGCTTAAACGGCACATATTTCGGCAGGACTGACCAGGGTCCGGTCCAGAGCACAACGATTACCAGGAGGACGAAGAATGGCAGCCAGGCCATGAAGACGTCACGTTGCGGCAGACGTTCAGCAGAGCCGAAACGCTCCTGATCGGCCTGCGTGACCGGGACCCCGCCGTAACCCAACACGGTTTTCGGCCGCCAAAACTTGAGCAGGATCAAGAGCGCAGCGAAACAGACAATCGCGCCGGACACGTCGGGCAGGTAAGGTCCCAGGTAGACGGCGACGGGGTATTGGCCTGCGATGTAGCCAAGGGAGCCCACGATGGCTAACGGCCACCCATCGCGGAATCCTTTTTTACCGCTGACGAGATAGATGAGGATCCAAGGCGGAAGGATGGCCAGCAGGGCAACGACATGACCAACAGAACCTGACAGCTGCAACAGTGGCAGTCCGGTTACCGCGGCTAAACCGATAATGGGGGCTCCGAGCGCTCCGTAAGAAACTGGAGCATTGTTGGCGATGGCGGCGACCCGAATTGCGTCCAGATCCGGGATACCAAGAGAGATCAAGATCGGGGCAACGAATGCCCATGGGTAACCGAAGCCGACCAAACCTTCCAGGAGCGCTCCGAATGCCCAGGCGAACAGCATCGTTTGCACGCGAACGTCGGCTGTCCCTTGAGCAACCAGCCAGCGCCGGAATTTCTCAAACACACCGGTCACCACTAGTGTGTTGAACAAGATAACGCCCCAGACTGTGATCCAGTCGACAGCCCAGATACCGGTGGCGGAGCCATAGAGATAAGCTCGGACACCATCGCCAAACGGCATTTGCCAGACCCAAACCGCAAGTAACAATGTAATGATAGAACCGATCAAAGTAGAAAGCCAAGCGGACACTCGAAAAACAGCCAGCAGCACAAGGAGCACAACAACGGGCACGAGCGCCACCAACCAGGTCAATGCCAGATTACCGGCAGGGTTGAGGACTTGATGGAACATTGAAGATCTCCGGTCAGGAACAACGCCCTATTGTAATGCTGGTCTGGTCGCGACCAAGAGAGATGCGGCGGAAGGCCGAAGTAGTGATGGGAAATGGCGGGATATGCTTCATTGTTTTCTGGGGGATCCAAGTTGGAGGGTAGTAAATGACTAAGTTCCGCGGTTCTGTCAGAGGGAGATCTGCGCCAGGAGCCGGAACGGATAATTCAGGTTATCCAAATTTGTGTCGTTCCGCAAAGAGGAACCCGGCCCCGGCTCCTCTATCGCGCCGCGATACTTAGAATAGCACATTCGGTCGCCCTTGCAGGGCGAATACACTCCACGAAAGCGATCATCGCTCTATTGTTCATGTTTCATCGCAGCCATCTCCTTCGAACTCTAAATCAGATTCTTCTTGAGGCTTGCGGACAGTGAGCGCTCGGCAAGTGAAATAGATCGCTACGATTAGAGCGATCGCGGCGGCTGCAAGGGAAGACCAGGCAAGGATTCTTGAGATAGCCGCAGTCTGATCGGCTGCTGCGAGAGGGTCAGAGAGCCAGCCAAGTCCTATCATGATGACGCAGACGATTCCAGTCATGAAAGCCTTCAGAGCGGATGAATTCTTGGTAACCATGAATGAATGATCAGGAACGAGTTTCCTTTCGTTCGTCAGGCTGAGACAATGGTAGTCAAGCACTCTCGCGCGTGCGGAGCAAACGGCTGTCGTGGCCGACATTAAGTTCGCTGCCGCTGGTGATCCTGGCCCTAGGGCACGATCTATAACCGCTTCACGGTAAGTGTAGACGCCGGGTTTCTTCACTAGGCGCGATTTTATACGCGTCTGTTCGTGTGCATTCGCGGTACGCCCTTTTGCGTTCTTTGCGCTTTTTTGCGGCTATTCTTTCTGTCTCTTAGCCTATTGCTGTATCGCACTTTCCTCATGCGTCGGCCACTTCGACACCTGAGATGGCGTTGGCAGCTTTGACACATCCCATCCGCCGCC